>CAZPLJ010000009.1:0-6172 GCA_964587545.1 uncultured Caulobacterales bacterium
GGTGAGGTGGCCGAGTGGTTTAAGGCGCACGCTTGGAAAGCGTGTTTAGGTTAATAGCCTAACGTGGGTTCGAATCCCATCCTCACCTCCAGCTTATAGATGTTTGCCCAGAATTTGTCCAAAAACGCCTAATAACGCTCATTGTAGAATCAATTCCATTTGAGAATTCATGGAAACTACATTTCAGCTGTGAAAATCAGTGAGGCTGTGAGACCTAAAGCTTAGACATCATCTCCCCGATGTTGAACAACTTACAGCCCGGCCTTGCCGGGCTTTTTTGTGACTAATTTGAGGATTTAAGCTTTTTGATCAGCCTCAATCCCTGCCATGATAAGCTCTGCTGCTTTTTCTTTGCTTTCCCATCCTAGGATTTTCACCCATTTATTGGGTTCTAGATCTTTATAATGTTCAAAGAAGTGGGGAATACGATCCTGCATCACTTGAGGTATGTCCTTATAGCTCTGTATCTGATCATAATACATCGTCAGACTTTGATGTGGGACGGCGACGATTTTTTCGTCCATTCCTGCTTCGTCTTCCATCATTAATACACCAATCGGTCGGGCTCGTAAGATACAGCCGGGCATGACGGGGCGATTGCCGATAACCAAAATATCTGTGGGATCCCCGTCTTGCGATAAAGTATGCGGTAGGAAGCCATAATTGCACGGATAACGCATGGATGTGTAAAGATAGCGGTCAACATACATAGCCCCGCTCGGCTTATGGATTTCATATTTGATCGGCTCGCCGCCAAGAGGCACTTCAATGATGGCGTTTACGTCAAATGGCGGGTTTTCACCTGTCGAAATTTTGCTAATATCCATAGCAGATCTCCTTTGATTGGTCGTGCTGTTATATGGCTATGCCGTCAAAGCAAATTATTTTTTAATCTAGCCATAGTTTTTTCACATTCCGGCCCATCATTGGTCAAAATCGCCTGAAAAAGATGAATCAACATCTTCTTGGAGTTAGAATGACATTTCGCAGGATATTGATCCCAACCATTTTGTTATGTGTTTTGCCGCTTTCGGAGCGGGCGGTTGCTGAAACAGAAACTAATATAGATGTAGAAATTTGTTTCACCTTGGACACGACCGGATCAATGTCGGGTCTTATAGATGGAGCTAAGCGCAAAATATGGTCCATAGCCAATGATATTGCCTCTCTTTCTCCGCGCCCCAACATCAAATTTTGTCTCCTGGCATATCGTGACCGAGGTGATGCATATGTCACAAAAATGCATGATTTAAACGCTGATATTGATGTGATTTATCAAACGCTGCAGAGCTATCAGGCCAACGGTGGAGGTGACCAACCTGAGTCAGTTAATCAAGCCCTATATGAAACCGTCAATGATGTTTCCTGGTCAAAAGAAAAAGACACCCTAAGGATCGTATATCTTGTTGGAGATGCGCCGCCCCATATGGATTACCCTGAAGAGATAAAATATCCGGCAACCGTCAAGATGGCAAAACAGGCTGATATTGTCATCAACACGATACAATGTGGCAACATAAGTGCGACTACGCCTATCTGGAAAGACATAGCCCGAGATAGCGATGGGTATTTTGCGAAACTTCCGCAAAGCGGAAATATGACTGTGATTGAAACGCCCTTTGATCAGGATTTCAAAGCATTAAATTCTAAAATGGGTAAAACGATGCTGCCTTACGGCTCTCACACTCAACGCGATAAAATAAAAGAGGTTCAAACAAAAAGTCAGGGATTTTCTTCGGCTACGATTGCCGATCGTCTAAGTTATAATACTAAAACTAATAAGATTATTCAAAGGCAGGGAGACCTGATTGATGACTTAACAGGCGGAGGGGTTAATCTGGAAGATATCCCTGAGTCACACCTCCCATCAGAGCTTCAAGGTTTGAGTAAGGAAGAAAAATTAGCCTATATTGAGCAAATAAAATCCGAGCGAGCGGAGTATCAACGTATCATTCGCGGTCTTGATGAAGAGAGACGCGAATATTTGAAAGAAAAAGTGAACGGACAGGACAGCTCATTTGACCAAGAGGTTATTGATCGGGTCATTGATATCGCCAAACGCAAGGGGATTGAGTTTAAAAACTAAGTGTCTTGGCGATGGCGAAAACTCCAGATCCAATCATAACGAGCCCGACAGCAATATTGAATCGTTTCGCCCAAATTTTATCCCGCAGACGATTACGGATCCCTTGAGCTCCAGACGCATAGACAGCTAAACCAACTAGCTCGGTTGCGGTCACTGTTGCCAGCATAATCCAAAATTGCACCCAGATATCCCGGCTTTGATCAACAAAGGTTGGTAGGATCAATCCGAAATATACCAATGGCAAGGGTGACGAGACTTGCAGTCCAAACCCCTTGGCAAAAAGACGACCTTTGGGCGTATTGGTTTCATTCTGGTCTAAATCCGGCAGCGGACCTATCATGGTCGAGACGGCCATATAGGCAATCACCAACAGGCCAAAAATTTTCATGCCCAAAAAAGCGCGGGGAAACTGATAAGCCAGCGTCGCAACACCACTCACGGCCAGAAGCAGCCAAATGACATTTGCGCTGGCAATACCGTAGGCTGCCAACATGGCGGCTTTAAATCCGTAACGAAAGCTAGAGGCAAGCACCAAGCCCACAGCGGGACCGGGCGTAAGACCGCCAGCCATAAAAAGTATAACCAGAGGCAACCAGAGTTCTAAAGCCATGAAGGGCTATTAAAGACCAATGCTTTGATAGTGAAGAGCAATATCGGAGATGGCTTTATAAAAGGCGGCCGTGCGCATATCTTCCAATTCCGGGTTTTCATCAAGTGTAAGCTTTATCGCCTTATAGCCCGAACGCATGGTGTCATCGAGACCTGCGCGCACCAGATCAATCTCAAGCGCGCCTTCGACAAACTTGTCTTTGAAATTTTTGGTGAAATTAATATTGCCCTGATCTTCCAAGGCTTCGATTAAACTTCTATTTTTGGCTTCTTCATTGCGTCGCTGAAGTCTGCCAAAACGTATACGCCCGATATTTTTGACCCATTCAAAATAGGACACCGTCACACCGCCGGCATTGGCATACATATCCGGGATGATGAAGACGCCTTTGTCTCGTAAAATTTTATCGGCCTTGGCTGTGACCGGGCCATTGGCGGCTTCGATGATTAATTTGGTGTTGATCGAATGGGCATTGCCCATGTGGATAACCCCTTCAATGGCGGCGGGTATCAGGATCTCGCAGGCATCACAAATTGCGTTGGTTTCAGGGTCGCTGACCTTGCCACCTTTGAAGTCTTTTAACGGGGCGCCGGAGGTAATATGGGATTTCAAGGCCTCAATATCTATGCCGTCCTTATTACGCACGACACCGTCACGTTCTATGACGGTGATAATCCTTGCGCCGTCTTCTTCTGATAGAAACTTGGCCGTATGATATCCTACATTCCCAAGCCCTTGAACCACGATAGCCTTATCTTTGAGCTCGCCAGACAGTCCGGCTTTTTTCATATGATCTTCATGGCGGAAAAATTCGCGCAGGGCATATTGTACGCCCCGACCTGTGGCCTCGACGCGACCATAGATCCCGCCTAAATGTACGGGCTTTCCGGTCACGCAGGCGATATTATTCATGTCAGTATTATGCAGGCGTTTATATTCATCCATCATCCACGCCATTTCACGCTCGCCAGTTCCCATATCTGGCGCGGGCACATTAAGCGAAGGATGAATAAGATCACGACGCGCGAGCTCAAAAGTAAATCGGCGTGTGATGCGTTCAAGCTCTTCTTCATTCCAGGCTTTCGGGTCAATGCAGAGACCGCCTTTTGAGCCCCCAAAGGGGACATGCACCAAAGCCGTTTTATAGGTCATCAACGCGGCTAAGGCTTCGACCTCGTCCTGATTAACATGCGGGGAATAGCGTATCCCGCCTTTAACCGGTTCTAAATGTTCAGAGTGCACCGAGCGATATCCGGTAAAGGTATGGACGTCGCCGCGTAATTTTACGCCAAAGCGGACTATATAGGTCGCATTGCAGACCCGAATTTTCTCAATCAAGTTTGGGGACAAATCCATAAAACTTGCCGCGCGGTTAAACATAAGGTCCACGCTTTGACGAAAGTTAAGCTCATTTGTTTGCGCTTTAGCCATCACTCTGCTCCGAGATTACAGCACCCCGATATCGATATTATGTCTTTGTGGCAATGACTAGTGGCTAGTCATTCTTTCCGGCTTTGCGGTCGCGCGCTTTTAAGAGACGCAAACGTAGCGCATTGATCTTGATAAAGCCGCCAGCATCCGCCTGATCATAAACATCATCTTCCTCAAAGGTGACATGTTCCTGAGAATATAGCGAATAAGGGCTATCACGACCCACAACATTGACGCCGCCTTTATAGAGCTTTAAGCGCACGGTGCCCGTGACGAGCTCTTGAGATGTGTCAATCAAGGCTTGGATCATATCACGCTCAGGTGAGAACCAATAGCCATTATAAATCAGTTCGGCATAGCGCGGCATCATCTCATCTTTGAGATGCATCGCGCCTTTATCCATGGTGATCTGCTCAATACCGCGATGCGCCATGAGCAATATCGTGCCGCCCGGAGTTTCATAAATCCCGCGCGATTTCATACCGACATAACGGTTTTCCAACAAATCCAGCCGTCCGATGCCGTTGGCCCCGCCAAGCTCATTCAGTTTTGTCAGCAATGTTGCTGGCGAGAGTTTCTTCCCGTCGATTGATACGGCATCCCCGCGCTCAAACCCGATCTCAATATAGGTCGGCTTGTCAGGCGCCTCTTCGGGCGAAACAGTCCGTTGAAAAACAAAAGCGGGCGCTTCTTCATTTGGGTCTTCCAAAACTTTGCCTTCCGAGGAGGTGTGCAGCAAATTGGCATCTACAGAAAAAGGCGCCTCGCCGCGTTTGTCAGTGGCGATTTCGATATTATGCTTTTCTGCATATTCAATCAGCTTGGTACGTGAATTAAGATCCCACTCCCGCCAAGGCGCGATGACTTTGATGTCCGGGTCAAGTGCGTAATAGCCCAGCTCAAAGCGTACCTGATCATTGCCTTTACCTGTGGCGCCGTGACAGACGGCGTCCGCGCCGGTCATATGAGCGATCTCAATCTGGCGCTTGGCTATTAATGGCCGGGCAATTGATGTGCCCAGCAAATAAAGCCCTTCATAAAGCGCATTGGCGCGAAACATGGGAAAGACGAAATCTGAGACGAACTCCTCGCGCAGATCGTCAATAAAAATTTCTTTGACACCACAGGCCTCCGCTTTGCGGCGGGCGGGCTCGAGCTCCTCGCCTTGACCCAAATCGGCGGTGAAAGTCACCACTTCGCAGTCTTTTTCTTCCTGCAACCATTTCAAAATGATGGATGTATCCAAGCCGCCAGAATAAGCGAGAACAACTTTTTTTGGAGATGCCATAATATACCTCTTACTTAACCTAGCCCCATATCCTAAAAAGATTTACAAAGGATAGATAAAGTTTTGCTAAATTTTGAAAATAAATTGAAGCGGTAGCCCAAGTCTTTTGAATGACTTACCTCATGAGCTCAATTGCAATGACCATAACATTCGGTACGGGATATAGCCTCGCCATAGGACTCAGCCTTCTCTCAGCATTTCTGCATGCCGTCGTGGGTGTGATCATGAAACGCTCTGATGACAAATTAGTATTTAGATCGGTGTTGTCGACGGTATCAGCACTCATTCTGTTTCCGCTAGTCTTTGTTTTACCGTTTCCGCCACAGGAAAGCTTGATCTACCTAATAGCCGGAATGGGTATTCATCTGACCTATCAATTAACGATGGTGGGAGCCTTTAACCGCGGAGATCTATCTTTGGTCTACCCCATCATGAGAGGCGGCGCGCCTGCCTTTGCCGCAATATTTGCCTTTCTTATTTTAGGTGAAAGCTTAAGTTTGATCCAAACCCTAGGATTAGCAATTTCGGTCTGTGCCTTGGCGGCTTTTGGATGGCCCAACAAAAATAACACATCCAATAATGACGGCCCATTTACAAGCGCAATTGGTCTTGCCTTGATTTGCGCGGTTATGGTCGCGCTTTACACGACGATTGATGCAGGCGGATTGCGAATTTCCCGTGAGGTGGTCGGAATGGTTTGGGGCTATTTACTCTGGTTGTTTTTGATTGATTGGATCGGGATTACGTCAGTTGGCTT
>CAZPLJ010000009.1:6272-23184 GCA_964587545.1 uncultured Caulobacterales bacterium
TTATGTGCAGAGCTATAGGGAGTTTATTGGCTTTAAGTTGCTGGAAAGCATAGCTCTATGTTAACGGTTATTTCAACCTCATCTGATAACAAAATCACCAGACTTATAGGATTTAGGGTTTAGTGTGGTTAAGGGTCTTGGGGCCAGATGAAATATTTGATCAGGAACGGTCTTCGAAATAGGTTTGCCGATTTTAATTGATCGAGAGCTTTCCAGAGCTGACAATATTGTTGAGAGACTGGGACGAGCAGCTTAAGTTTATTTCTAACCGTGCGGTGAACAACTGGAACCTCAAAATTAGCGTTTCCGTAACTCTATAATTTAGAGGTTCTGTAACCATATTTTGCTAGATGACAGTCTTAAAGCGGGAGAATATTATGGCGAGCGCAGAACTTTTAGATCTTTTACACACGGCGAATAGAGAGAATGGTCTGTCGGATCAGCAGCTATCTGTGCTGCGCCAGCATGTTTATGCTGACGGTCATATTGATGTGAATGAAGCCGATATGCTGTTTCAGATCAATACCACGTCCAAGACACTTCCCGAGGCATGGAAAGAATTTTTCGTTGGCGTTATCACTGATTTTCTAATCCGTCAGACGCCGCCTAAAGGTTATATTGACGAATCAAATGCGGCCTGGTTGATGGCCCGTATTGATCATGACGGCGTGGTCGACCTTGAGACCGAGCTGGAATTATTGCTTTATGTAATGCGCCAAGCCAAGCGTGTGCCGGAGCGATTGGAGAGATATGCGCTCGAACAGGTCAGAGCTTCCGTATTAGAGGGTCGTGGTTATGTGGCTACACAAGCCCGTCACGCCCAGCCCAGACAAATTGATAGTTATGAGGTAGAGCTATTACGCCATCTTCTCTATGCCAGTGCTGGAAGCAATGGTATCGGAATTTCACGATTAGAGTCCGAGTTTTTGTTTGATCTAGATGAAGCGACACGCATGTCCTCTAATCATCCGAGTTGGAAAGAGCTATTTGTCAAAGCCAATGCTAATCATCTCATGCTGATGGGAAGCGCATCTGCAGTTTCACTGGATGAGGCCAGACGCCAAGAGGAATGGATACAATCCGAGACGGGGCTGGAGTTTAATTTGGTTAAGTCGTTTAAATCCTGGTTTTCTCAAAAAGATGAAGTTGCCTCGCGTTGGCTAGATACAACTGGAATAGAGCAGGCTGAAAAAATTGACGCCATGGAAGCCGCTTGGTTGATTCAGTGCTTAAACCGCGACGGTTCGCTAAGCCCCAATGAACGTGCGCTTTTAGACTATCTCGCCGCTGAATCTCCGGAGATCCATCAAAGTCTCCTGCCGTTTATCCAAGCCGCTTAAAACAACTCTGCTATACGTGTTTTGAGGCTGAGCATGTCCCGCCAGCTATCTTTTTTAAGCGCAGGTTGTTTTAGTAAAAACGCCGGATGATAAATGGGTAGGGTCGGGATATCCTTGCCGTTCACGCTAAGCGTTGTCCATTGTCCACGGTTTTTCATTATGCCGGAAAGGTCCGTTAAGGCCTGAAAAGAAATACCTCCAACAAGAACGATGATATTGGGGTCAATAAGCTCCATATGCCGTTGCAAAAATGGTTTGCAAAGCAAAAGCTCTTCCGTATTGGGATTGCGGTTTTTTGGCGGGCGCCAATTGACGACATTAGTGATATAAATGCTATCCTCATTCAGTCCAATAGATCCAAAAATTCTATCCAACAATTTTCCAGCAGGGCCAACAAAAGGCTTACCCTGAATGTCTTCTTCTCGGCCAGGAGCCTCTCCGATGACCATAATATCGGCTTTAGGGTTACCGCGTGAAAACACCATTTGACGGGCATGATCGCTAATCTCGCCAGCATCAAAGTTTCGCATAATCTCTCTAAGTTCATCGAGCGTTTTGGCTGATTGGGCCAGCTCAATACTGCGAGCGGATGTTGCGGGATTTGGAGCCGGCTCTGGATTGTTTTGAGGGACGTCTTTTTTGGCTCTGACGGATCGCGGCGTGGACTTAATTTCAGGGACATCAACCCCGGTGGTTTCCCACCACTCCAGGACGGACTTAAGTGCCTTATCCACTGGCTTTCACTCTTGTAGTCGTTGCTTTTTTGGCCTTAGTTCTTTTGGAATTTGGCATGCGAATAACGGTTCGGACATTGTCTTCGATACATTCAATAATTTTCGTGGCGATATCTTTTCCAGTGGCCGCTTCAATACCTTGTAGACCAGGTGAGCTATTAACTTCTAATATTTTCGGGCCCGCCTCCGATTGGAGAATATCCACGCCGGCGACATTTAATTTTAGAATTTTTGCTGCTTTAATTGCGCTTTGCTTTTCTACTCGCGTGAGTGTAATTTTTTGAGCGGTTCCGCCCTGATGAATATTGGAACGAAATTCACCCGCTTGGGCTGTGCGTTTCATGGCCCCGACAACTTTACCATCGACGACAAAAGCGCGGATATCGGAGCCTTTGGCTTCTTTGACAAATTCTTGCACTAGGAAATGCGCATCCAGTCCTCGAAACGCATCGACCAATGTGTAGGCGGATTTTCGGCTTTCAGCGAGTACCACGCCTTTGCCTTGCGTGCTTTCTAGAAGTTTAACCACAACAGGTGCTCCGCCGACCAAATCGACAATGCCTTTTGTGTCGTTGGATGATTTAGCAAAGGCGGTGCTGGGCATGCCGATTTTATGTTGGGCTAAAAGTTGATGAGCAAAAAGTTTGTCCCGCGAAGCTCCAATCGCTTCTGCCGGGTTGAGGCAATAGACACCCATGCTTTCAAATTGGCGGACAACGGCCATGCCGTAAAATGTCATCTTGGAACCGATACGCGGGATAATCGCGTCATAGCGCGGCAAGGGTTTGCCCTCATAATAAACCTCGGGTTTGAGGTTGTTGATCGCCATATAACAGCGCGATGTATATTTGGTTTCAATCACATGACCCCGTTTCTCGGCGGCTTCAATCATGCGGCTATTGGAAAAGTTTCGGGGTTCCTGTGTCAGGATAGCTATGCGTAAAGGACGCTTGGGTGGCTTTTTCCGACGACGTTTTTTGTAATCCTCAAAAGAGAGGAGAGGTTGCTGAAAGGAGGCGGATGGGACAACCGACATATCATCGCGTAAGGCGCTGCGCCCAAGTAACATGCGGTAGGACATGGTTTCGCGGTTTGTAAGAGATATATTGATGGGCCAAATCTGCCCGTTAATAGAAATAGGGGAGTTGATAACATAGCGCGATTCTGTTTCACCATTTGAACTGGTGATCATGCGCCGATCAATCACTTTGGCCGAGCAAACAACTTCTATGCTGGGATCATTGGGATCGGGGTTCATGATAAAGCGGACTTGGGGATTGGATTCCGTGCCAAATGGCTCGATTGCTACGGCATGCAGAGCAGAGGTGCGCGCGCCTGTATCAACCTTGGCTTTGATCGCTGGTAAAGATAAGTCTGGTAAACTGACCCATTCTTCCCAACCTAATGTGAAATTTTCGTTCATTGGGCCATCACCTTTTGTGTGGTTTATATATAGAGCGCGATAGCCTGTGACCAATAAAAAACAGCTATAAGCTCACAAATAAGTGTTTTAGGGTTAGGGCCTCGTGATTCCTCAAGGCAGAAAGTTCGTTCTATGAGCAAGGCGCTTACATATTAGGAGATACCATGACCCGTAAAATGACCCTCGCCCTGACAACTATCGCCAGCTGCTGTCTTTTAGCTGCCCCAAGTTATGCCCAATATAGCTATAATAGCGGCACCAATTATGGAAGCGGTACGCCCGCGCCGAGCAGTAGTAGAGCAACGCGTTCGACACCCAAGACAACAACTAGAGCTGATAGAAAACTTAGGGAAGCCCAGGCTCTTAAGGAAGCTTATGAAAAAGAGCTTATGATGAAAGAAAAGGCCATGGCCAAGCAAACGGGATCGACGACGACATATGGTTCGGGCTCGCCAGCTCCATCTGCGGCCGGTTCAGCCACGACTTATGGAACACCTGCGACAGCACCGTCAGCTTTGCCAACAAATTGTCCGGCTAATACGACGCCTCAGCCTAATGGCAGCTGCATGCTCAAATAATTGACGCTAAGTTGACGTTGACGAAACCAAAACACGCTATTTTATTATGTGCCGTCCTGATCGGGGCGGCACTTTTAGTTATCCGTGTCATGTCCGACTCTTTTGTGCGCGGAACAAACACATTTGATCATCCATTCATCGTGTTTTTTGCCTGTCTCAGTGGCGCCGGTCTGATTTGGCTTGCATTTATTCCGCTTATCAAGAGATTAAAAGAAAGTGGTAAGTCGCTCACTAAACTTGTCTGGATCATTGTGTTTGTCGGTTTAGTCTTTCGGGCGATTTTTTTTGGTTCAACAACAATTTATGAAGATGATTGGAAGCGCTATCTTTGGGACGGCTATGTCGTCACCCAAGGGGATAACCCCTATAAAGCCAGTCCACAGCAAATTCTAATTGTAGATCCTGAAAAGCCCAATATTTACGCGGAATATCAAGCCGTTTCGCACGAGAATGATAATTTTCTTCATCAGATCAATAACCCGCATTTAACAACCATATATCCGCCAGTCGCGCAGGCTGTATTTGGATTGGCCGCCTATATAGCGCCGTTTAATCTGGATGCGTTGCGCTTCTTATTTTTACTCAGTGAAATTGCGGCACTTGCTCTGCTTATCAAAGCCCTCACCCTCTATGGGCGTTCTCCTTTATGGTCCGCTCTATATGCTTTAAACCCGCTGGTGATTTATTCAGGCTTTAATGTGGTGCATATGGATGTGCTACTCGTGCCGTTTATATTTTTGGCCATGATTTGCATTAAGCGATTTCCGTTCAGAGCCGCGATCGCTTTAAGTTTTGCGGCTGCGGTTAAGCTTTGGCCGTTACTGCTCGCGCCTATTTTTTACGCAAGTTGGCGAAATCGACCTCTTATATTTATCGGCTCAGCCTTATTAGTGAGTATTTTAACGCTGGGCTTTTTTTGGCCCATGCTCGCCGAGCTTAATGATGGGAGCGGTTTGAAAGCCTATTCCGGCAGTTGGCAAAGAAGTAGTTTTTTATATCGGATCATACAATCAGGTCTGTCGGCCTTGGTTGAGGACCCGTCTCTTGTTGCAAGACTGTTGATCGCTGCGATTGTTTCTGGGGTCTCCATTTATTGGGGATTGTGGGCGAAGGTCGATGATGATTTACTTCCGCGGCGTTTATTATTTGTGACGGCCTTGCTGTTCTTTTTATCCCCAACTGGCTACCCATGGTATGGAATTTGGCTGATTATTTTTCTTCCGTTTTTGCCGTCTTATGGAATTGCCATGCTCAGCGTTACATTGCCGCTTTATTATCTGCGTTTTGCATTGGGAGAGCGAGAGATATATCATATCTATACGGATATTTTGGTGCCTATACAGTTTGGCATACCCTTGCTTATAATCGGTTTCGAGTTATGGCGAGAAAGACGATATGCAAAACAATAAAAAGCCGATCATAAGCGTCATCATTCCCGCACGTAACGAAGAAAAAGCGCTTCCAAAAGTCTTAAGCTCAATTCCGCCTGAACAGATTGATCGCGTGATTGTCGTTGATAATGGATCAACGGATGCAACGTCGGCTGTCGCCCAAAAACATGGGGCCGAGACCGTCTATGTGGAAACCCCCGGCTATGGGAGGGCCTGCTTGGCTGGTATGGCGCAAGCTGAGGGCTCAGATATAATTGTCTTTATGGATGGTGACGCGTCTGACTACCCAGAAGACATTAGATCTCTTATTGACCCAATCATAAATGATGAAACAGATTTTGTCATTGGGTCACGTTTAACCGGTGAAGCCGAAGCCGGGTCTTTGACACTCCCTCAGCGCTTTGGAAATAGCTTGGCTTGCTTTTTGATGAAATTATTTTGGGGCGCGACCTACACGGATCTTGGACCCTTCAGAGCTATTCGCTCGATGTCATTGAGTGCTTTAAATATGCAAGCTCCTACGTTTGGTTGGACGGTTGAGATGCAGGTGCGGGCGCTCAAGCAAGGTTTACGTTATATGGAAGTCCCGGTTCGCTACCGCAAACGCATCGGAGTATCGAAAATTTCCGGGACTTTAAAAGGCGTCATACTGGCGGGCTATTATATTATAGGAACTATATTTTTTGAAAAATTTATACGTCGAAAAAGTTAGGCAATCCGACAGTGTTTGTGACAAGATGATCAATGGCTCTTTACGCCAGACGCATTAATGACTAATCCATAAATTCAGAATAACTAACGAACGAATATTTAAGCGGGTCATTGATATGTCTGAAAATCCAATCCAGCGCGAAAGCATGGAATATGATGTTGTTGTTGTTGGGGCTGGCCCGGCTGGCCTATCGGCCGCCATTCGTCTCAAGCAATTGGGTGGTGACGACATCTCAGTCGTTGTTTTGGAAAAAGGTTCAGAAGTCGGAGCGCATATTCTCTCTGGCGCAGTCTTGGACCCCGAGGGCCTAACGCGTCTTATCCCAGACTGGAAAGAAAAGGGCGCGCCGGTAAAAACATCTGTGGGTGTTGATAAATTTTTAATGCTAGGGCCAAGCGGGTCTTTCCGGGTGCCTAATTTTGTGATGCCGCCTTTGATGAATAATCACGGCAACTATATTGTATCAATGGCCAATGTATGCCGCTGGCTCGCTGAACAGGCGGAAGGATTGGGCGTTGAAGTTTTCCCCGGCATGGCTTGCTCTGAATTAGTTTATCGTGAGGACGGCTCTGTGAAGGGCGTCGTTGCGGGCGAATTTGGTTATCAAAAAGACGGCTCCAAAGGTGAGGGTTATGAGCCCGGTATGGAGCTTCACGGAAAATATGTTTTCTTGGCAGAGGGCGCGCGCGGGTCATTATCAAAAGTAGCGATTGAGAAATATAGTTTAAATGCTGACTCGGAAGTCCCTAAGTTTGGTCTTGGGATGAAGGAAATTTGGGATATCAAACCAGAAAACCATAATGAAGGCGAAGTTGTCCATACGATGGGTTGGCCGCTGGGATGGAAGACAGGCATGGGGTCATTCTTATATCATGCCGAAAACAATCAGGTCTTTTTAGGCTATGTGGTTGATCTCGCTTATAAGAACCCAAATCTTTATCCTTATGCTGAGTTTCAGCGCTGGAAACATCATCCGGAAATCGCGAAAATTTTAGAAGGCGGCAAACGTGTCGCTTACGGCGCCCGTGTTATTGCTAAAGGCGGGTATCAATCCATTCCTCAAGTGGCTTTCCCCGGCGGAGCATTGCTTGGATGTTCAGCGGGCCTCGTGAACTTACCAAGAATTAAAGGCAATCATAATGCCATGCATTCCGGCATTGAAGCCGCCGAAGCAGCCTTTGCGGCAATTAGAGCGGGGCGTTCCGCTGATACGCTAGAGGACTATAATGAAAATCTACGTTCTGGCCCTGTCGGAAAAGACTTGAAAATCGTTCGCAATGTCGGGCCTTTGACATCTAAATTTGGTCTGTTGTGGGGATCACTCGTCGGCGGCGGTATCGATATGTGGGTCGCGAGCTTGTTTAAGTTAAACCCGTTTGGAACCATGAAATATGCCAAGGATGACGCGAGAGCGACAGGCAAACTATCAGACTATAAAAAGATTGATTATCCCAAACCTGATGGCGTTCTGTCTTTTGACAGATTAACCAATGTGAGCTTCTCGGCAACCAATCATAGCGAAGAACAGCCTTCGCATCTTAAGTTACTTGACACGGACACACCTATCAAGGTCAACCTTCCAGACTATGATGAGCCTGCCCAACGCTACTGTCCGGCTGGTGTGTATGAAGTATTGAGGGACGATGATGGGTCTAATCCGCGTTTTCAAATTAATGCGCAAAATTGTGTGCATTGCAAAACCTGCGATATTAAAGACCCTAGCCGCAATATTGTGTGGACAGTCCCCGAAGGTGGGGGTGGTCCTAACTATCCGAATATGTAATACGGATATTTGACCTAACGGATTAATCCATGAAACATTTGCTCATTTGCACCACGGCCTGTCTTCTTCTTTTTGGGTCATGCGCAACTCAGACAGAGTCAGAATTTAACTATGAGGATACGACCTCTCCGGATGCAAAATTATATGGTGACTATCTCGTAGGCGCCTATGCCGATGCTATAGAAGATATGGATGCCCGCGCACATTATTACGAGCGCGCATTTGACAGGGCGGGTGACGACTTAAATCTCGCACGTCGCGCCGTAACATCGGCGGTGGCGGCTGGAGATTGGAGTAAAGCCCGATCTATAGCCCGCGATATATTGTCCAAAGGGGATGAGCCCATGGCGCGGGCGGTTTTGGGCGCCTATGCGTTTTCTAAAGGCCGGACGTCGGAGGCTCTTGATTATCTAGAGGATGATACGGCCGATTTAACCGTACGAATTTTAGGAAATCTCATTAAAGGTTGGGCTGAGGTTGATAAGAACACCCCAGAGAACGCGAAGGAAATTTTCCAAAATATTGGCGGTGGTGGCTATTTTGATCTCATGGGTCAATTGCAAATCGCCAATCTGGAGGCGGCTGAAGGTAATATCGAAGAGGCTGAGATAGCATATGCCCTCGTTGAATCTTCTAACCTTTCACCGACTGAAACCACAGTATCGCGTGTGAAGGCCTTATCTTTAGCGGGAAATGACGATGCGGCTCTCACCTATCTTAACGAGTTTATTGAAGAATTTGGCCCATTTGAAACGGGTTCCGGCCCGATCCCACTATATCTCTCAAAATTAGAAAGCGGTTCGTCCTTGGGTCATGCATTGTCCCCGCAAGAACAAGCGGCTCGAGCATTGACGGAGTCTGCCTTTGGGTTTTTCTTACGAAATCGTGCCCCGGATGCCGCAGAAATTTTCTTACGTTTCGCGACGCTGTTAGATCCTACTCACGATAAGGCAACCCTATGGTTGGGAAGCTTGGTGGAAGAGCATAGTCAGGACGATGCGCTAAAGCTCTTTAGATCTATACACCAAAGCTCACCTTATATTGTGACGTCTAAACTATCTCAGGCTAATGTCTTTTTTGATCGGGACGAGGATGAGGCAGCGCTAGACATTCTGGAAGATGCCAACCGTCAGCATCCGTCTTTTACGACACGAGAAAGTCTAGGGCGTGCTCGGCTCATTCGGGAAAATTACAAAGATGCATTGCCGCTCTATGATGCACTTGTTCAAAGTATGAGTGATGACGAGCTTGAGCAAAATGTTCAACCGCTTTATTTTCGTGGTATCTGCCATGAACGTGAAAAACAGTGGGATTTGGCCGTGAAGGATTTCCAAAGAGTTTTGGAGCTTGATCCAGATAACGCAGATGCCTTGAATTATTTGGGCTACACTTGGGTCGATCGGAATGAAAATCTAACAGAAGCCTTTGATATGATCCGAAAGGCTGTCGAACTTGAACCCCGAAGTGGAGCGATCGTCGATAGTCTAGGTTGGGCACATTACAAGTTAGGGCAATATCCAGAGGCTAAGGTGCAACTAGAAAAAGCCACAGAACTAGCGCCGTCAAGTGCGACGATTATTGATCATTTAGGAGATGTTTATTGGAAGTTGGGACGCTTTCGTGAAGCGGGTTATCAATGGGAGCGGGCCCTAGAATTTGATCCGACCGATGAAGAACGCCAGAATATTAATAGTAAACTCAAAGGCGGGCTCGAGGCGGTTTCCGCAGCACCTTGATGCCCCGCGAATTAGCCCGCGCGAAGATTAATATCACGCTCCATGTTGGGCGTGTTATACAAGAGCAATCTGATCCATATTGTGGCTATCACCCGCTTGATAGTTTGGTTGTCTTTTCAGATTTCGGAGATGAGCTCACATGTGAGCCATCAGATAAAACCACTTTAAACATCTCTGGTCCATTTGCGTCAAACCTCGAGGCAAATGAAGACAATCTGATCCTCAAAGCCTATCGCCGCGCGCAACGAGAGATATCAGTTCCCGATCTTTCTTTTTCACTTGTGAAAAACCTACCCGTTGCTGCAGGTATAGGGGGTGGGAGCGCCAATGCGGCTGCCGTGTTGCGCTTATTGCAACATCATGTGGATATTTGCGACGAAAGTTTACATCAAATTGCGTTAAGTATCGGAGCGGATGTGCCGGTATGTTTAGCGTCGCAGACGTCTCGTATGACCGGCATTGGAGAAACAGTTTCGAATATTGGTGGTCTTGGCCAGGCATATGCGGTTCTCATAAATCCGGGCGTCCAACTTCTTACCCGTGATATTTTTAATCATTTTGATAAGGCTGAACCCAGAGGCACACCGCGTCCTCAAAAAATCGAGGGTAGCTTACTTAATCGCGCCAAAGACGGACGGAATGATTTGGAAAAGGCGGCTATTTCTCTAGAACCTGTCATCCAAGATGTTTTGACAAGCTTGTCGCTGGAAGAGGGTTGTGAGCTTGCTCGAATGTCAGGGTCTGGCGCGACCTGTTTTGGTGTTTTCAATACCTCAAACTTGGCTGACTTAGCAGCCAAATCTATTCTGACCTTACACCCAGATTGGTGGGTAAAAGCGTGTGTGCTGGGTGAGATTTGAAATGTCTGCATTTCCAATCTGGTTGTTGATCGCCTTTACGCTCTCTCTTATCATTACGGGATTCATGGTCAAAGCCGGTCTTGGGGATGTTCCCAATGAACGTTCCAGTCACAAATCGACGACCCCGACTGCGGGAGGATTGGGCATAATCGCAGGTCTCGCTGGAGCCTATCTCTGGCTTGGATTGACAGATAGTGCTCAGATTACAGATGGCATTATATTGGGGCTCATAGCTCTAACTGGCTTTTTGGGTTGGGTCGATGACAGTTTCACAATTCCGACCCGCGCGAAATTTGTTATCTTCATCATGATTGCGTCTGTGAGTGTATGGAAAATTGGTCCTGTCACTATACTTCCCTATGCGTTTAGCTCGTTTCCTCTGCCTTATCTTATTGGGTTTGCTGGATCTATGCTTTGGATATTTGTTGTTACAAATACAGTTAATTTTATGGATGGCTCAAATGGATTAATGCCATTCGTTATGTGTGTGGCCTTGATCGCCTTAGCTTTGTTTTCATGGAGTGCCGGTTCGCAAGGCCCCGCTATTTTATCGGCTGTATTGGCCGCAGGATTAGCAGGGCTTTTGCCTTATAACTTTCGAAGTCGGGCCAAAATATTTTCTGGGGATGTTGGAGCTTTGACAATAGGCTTTGGTTATGCGGTTGCCGTTTTATGGTTATGTTCCGAATTAAAAGAAAACAATTTAGTCTTTATCGGCCCAGTATTAATTTTGCCGTTTTTGGTCGACGTTTTGATGACCTTAGCATGGCGTTTAATTCGCGGGGAGAATCTACTAACACCGCATAGGTCTCATTTTTATCAACGTATGATTTCAAAAGGCGTGTCTCATGTGATGGTTGCCTGGTTTTATGGGCTTACAGCATTAATATTGGCTTTTTTCACCAGTTGGGCTTTGGGTAATCAGATGCACACATTTCTGAGTTATCTCATCATGCCGACAATGGTGCTTTACGTCATTTATATTTGGGTTGGACGGAAGCTTAATTAATTCGGTCAACAACGAAGTCGGCCAGATCTTCCAAGGCTTTGCGCCAGTCACTTTCCGGGAAAATCGCAAGTGCGTTACGGGCTTCTTTCGCATATCGCCGCGCCATATTCATGGTTGAATCCAGAGCGCCAGCTTTGCGTAAAAGTGACACGGCCGTCTCGAGATCCATTTCTGTTTGATCATAATCGACAATGACACGTTGCCAGAACTTTGACGCTTCTTCATCGGCATGAGCATAAGCGCGGATGATAGGAAGTGTGACTTTACCTTCTCTGAAATCATCACCCACTGATTTACCCAGCGCGCTTTCCAAACCGCCATAATCTAATGCATCGTCAACAAGTTGAAAGGCAAGGCCGAGCTTTTGGCCATAATTTCGCAAGGCTTCGCGTTTGGGGGAACTTTGATTAGATATGACAGGCGCAACTTCGGTTGCAGCCGCAAAAAGCGCTGCGGTTTTAGCCCCAATGACCTGCATATAAGTTTTTTCACTCATATTGATGTCACGTAGTGACGCCAATTGGTGCACTTCTCCTTGGGTAATAATGGAAGAGGCTTTGGATAAAATACCTAATGCCACCATATTATCGGTTTCGACCATCAGGTTAAACGCACCGGCAAATAGATAATCGCCGACCAATATGCTGGCGGAATTTCCCCATATCAAGTTGGCGGGTTTTTTGCCGCGTCTTAGCTCGCTTTCATCAACCACATCATCATGTAACAGGGTGGCGCTATGGATAAATTCAATAGCCGCTGCCAATTTATGATGATGCGTGCCTTCATATCCACAGAGTCGCGCGCAGGCTACGGTCAGTAACGGACGCAATCGTTTTCCACCTGCGCCCACAAGATGTTTAGCAAGATCAGGAATTAAACCGATTGGGCTTTGCATGCGCTCAAGTATAAGCGCATCAACAGATGCCATGTCATCAGACGCCAACGCCCAAAGCCTTTCAGCAGGTGTAAGGGCCTTATCAGCAAGGATATGCGCTGTTGCATTCACGCTAGGTTCTTTATTCTTGTTTCTAAGATAGGTGTGCTTATGTCTAACAGCAAGTTTATTAGGGGTGTTATCACGTCGCAGATAAGATGCTTGTAACTTTATGGAGTAAACATGATTTGTCTTATAAGAACAATGAACCCCGTAACACTAAGTTATGCGCAGGCCTTGCTAAAAGATGCTGATATTGAAAGCTTCCTTTTTGATCTAAATAGCTCGGTTCTAGACGGATCAACGATAACCGTGCGCCGGCGTTTGATGGTCATAGATGAAGATGTGGTCGAAGCTCGAGAAATCTTGGAGGCGGCGGGTTTGGGAGATGAATTAATAACGCTATGAGAGCTTTGATTAAAACCGTTAATCCCGTTACGCTTAGTTTTGCCGAAGCCATATTAAAGGATGCGGGTATTCAAAGCTTTGTCATGGATCAACATGTTAGCATTATTGAGGGCTCAATTGGAGCGATCCCGCGGCGCTTAATGGTGATTGATGATGATTATGAAGCGGCTGTGCGGGCGCTCGAGTTAGCCGAACTGGGCGATGAAATTTTTAGAGGCTAATAAGGCTTGAATTTCAGCTATTCCGTTATAGGTTGCCGAAAAATCAATATGGCGTCACTTCATGACTAAACCGCTCTCATTCCAAGGTCTGATCTTAACCCTGCAAAATTATTGGGCGGATCAGGGTTGCGTCATTCTTCAACCTTTTGATACCGAAGTGGGTGCTGGTACATTACATCCTGCCACAGTGCTTAGGTCGCTTGGCCCAAAACCGTGGAATGTGGCTTATGTGCAGCCGTCTCGTCGTCCAGCGGATGGGCGTTACGGAGAGAATCCAAATCGGCTTCAGCATTATTATCAATATCAGGTCATAATGAAGCCCAATCCACCCAATTTACAGGATTTATATCTAGGCAGTCTCGATGCTATTGGTATTGACCGAGACCTACATGATATCCGCTTTGTGGAAGATGACTGGGAAAATCCCACTGTTGGCGCCTGGGGACTGGGTTGGGAAGTGTGGTGCGACGGCATGGAAGTTTCCCAATACACCTATTTTCAACAGGTCGGCGGGCTCGACTTGGAATTGGTATCAGGCGAGCTGACTTACGGGTTAGAGCGTTTGGCCATGTATGTGCAAAATGTCGATAATGTCTATGATCTCGTCTTTACTGAGGCCAATGAAGCTAACGGAACGCCGGAAGTTCTTTACGGTGATGTGTTTCATCAAAATGAAGTTCAGCAATCGACCTATAATTTCGAGCATTCCAATCACGACAATATCTTAAAGCGCTTTGAAATGGCGGAAAGCGAATGTCAGGCATTGCTCGCGCTTGAAAAGCCGTTGCCACTCCCCGCGTATGAACATGCCTTGAAGGCATCGCATCTATTTAACCTTTTGGATGCGCGCGGTGTGGTGTCGCCCACCCAAAGACAGGAATATATCAAACGTGTGCGTGATCTCGCCAAAGGCTGCGCGGAGGCCTATGTGGACGTCGATGCCGTTTTAACCCCGAACGCTTGGAGATAATTATGCAGGCTTGTTTGAAAACTGTTTGCTTGGTTGCAATTCTTATCCTGATGTCTGCCTGTAAACCTGCAACCTATAAAGAGGTCAACATGGATGATCCCGCAATGATAGCGGCTATTGAAGATGCCCGTTCGACCTTGCCCAAATTTTGGGAGATAAAGTCTGCCTCTAATATCGCCTATAGTAATTTTGGACTTAAAGTAGGTCTGGCCACGCATGATAATTCACTGGAACATATATGGGTTGCCAATATAGACAAAAGCGGCGACAGCATATCTGGGACATTAGAAAATACACCTGTTGACATTCCCAATAAAAAATATGGAGATCGGGTGACCTTCACGGAGGATCAGGTCACGGACTGGCAATATGTGTATAAAGGCAAGTTACATGGTCATTATACAACGCGAATTATGCTTTTAAGTTTGGACGGTGATGAAAAGCGTCAGGTAGAAGCTTTATTAAGTGAAACGCCTTAAAGCCCTGAGCGTTCTAGGACAGTGCATATGAAAAAATTGACAATTATGACCGTCTTTATTCTCGCAGGCTGTCAACAGGTTGAAACTCCGGCTGCGCCTATCAATGTCATCAATGCGCCTGCGTCTGATGCCGCAGACTCGCTCGATTTCACCAAACTCCCGGACGGATTTCCTATTCTGGCCGAAATGGAATTATCCAAGGCTCCCCAAAACTGCGGATTATCAAAAGCCAATCCCGTCTCCGAAGCGACCCGTTATGTTTTCACCTACCAAGGCATGGATGAGGTGAGTCGTGAACCGCTTTATCAGGTCGGGATTAACGGGGTTGTCCGGACGGTAAAACAGTCAGGATCGGCAGATCGGAAAACGAGGAAAGTTCGCTACTTTAAAACGATCGACGCGCCTGAAGTTGAAATCATGGTCGGGATTAAACTAGAAGACGATATCTATACAGGCATATTGGGACGCATAAAAGCGTGGGATGAAGATACGCCGTTAATGTGCGGCTATAATAGAATAGAAGTCCTTGGTGACTGCGAATTATAAGGTAGACCGTGTCTGAGTTTCTTTTTGAAATATTATGCGAGGAAATTCCCGCACGTATGCAAGCGCGTGCTGGTAGCGATCTCGAAAAACTTTTAAGCGAAGGCCTTAAAAAGTCGGGGCTTGAGGTTAAAGACATCAAACATTGGGCGGGGCCTCGACGTTTGGGATTTGTGGCTGATATACCGCTCAAAAGCCCAGATATCTCTGAGGAACGCAAGGGCCCGCGGGTTGGTGCACCGGAACAAGCTCTATCGGGATTTATGCGCGGGGCGGGCATATCCGATATATCTGAGGCTGAAATTCGCGACGATAAAAAAGGTCAGTTCTACGTCGCCAAGATTGAAAAAGCCGGACGTGCCAGCACAGAAATAATCTCGGAGCTTATTCCTGAGGTGATGGGCAATTTTCCTTGGCCGAAGAGTATGAAATCCGGTGTATCGACTTTTCGCTGGGTAAGGCCGCTTACTTCTATGATATGTCTTCTGGACGGCAACATTATTCCTGTTGAGGTAGGGGGTATTATGGCTGGTAATGAAACACGGGGGCACCGTCGCCACGGGCTAGGGCCCTATAAAGTCAAATCTCACGCCGATTATAAGCAGACGCTGGAAGGCGAAGGCCATGTCCTGCTCGAAATTGAAGACCGTAAAGCCAAAATTCTGCGCGATGCCAAAGCCGCCTGTGAAAAAGCAGGCCTCGAGCTTGTTGAAGATGCGGGGCTTTTATCCGAAGTCGCTGGTCTCGCGGAATGGCCGGTCGTACTGCTCTGTGACATGGACCAAAGTTTTCTTGAACTGCCAGAGGAGGTTATTCGGTTAACGCTTAAGGGCCATCAGAAAACTTTTACAGTCCGTGACCCTAAAACGGGTAAGCTTGCCGCGAAATTTATTATTGTCGCTAATCAAATCGCACCGGATGGGGGTGAGGCCATCAAGGCCGGGAATGGCAAAGTTATCTCGGCGCGATTATCAGATGCGAAGTTTTTCCAAAGCGAAGACGCCAAGAAAAAGCTTATCGATTATTACGACAAACTTGACACAGTTGTGTTCCATAAAAAGCTTGGCTCGATCAAAGATAAAGCCGAGCGGGTCGCAGACCTCGCCCGAGCGCTTGCGCCGTTTACGGACGCTGATTTGGATATAGTCGAACAGGCTGCTAAACTATCTAAATGCGATCTCGTCTCCCAAACCGTGATTGAGTTCACAAGCCTGCAAGGCCAAATCGGACGGCTCATGTATGAGCGCGAGGGCGGAGACGCGGATATCGCGGCTGCTATTGAGGAGCATTATAAACCCCAAGGGCCATCGGATAGTGTGCCAACTAACCCCGTATCTGTGGCTGTGGCGTTGGCCGATAAGCTCGATACGCTGGTCGGATTTTGGGCCATTGATGAAAAGCCCACAGGCTCCAAAGACCCGTATGCGTTAAGGCGAGCGGCCTTGGGGGTTGTTCGGATTATTTTAGAAAATGGCATACGGTTAGAATTAGCTAAACTAATAGTGTTTCATTTTATTCCCTTTGCTCGCGAGCAAATTGGGGGGCAAGCCTACGCACTAAAAGCAGATGCTGAAAGATTAGAGGGAATAATACCACCGTTAGCTAATGTCACAGTTGATGATTACTATAAAGAAATTTTGTCAAAAATAGGACCTGAACGTATATTGAATGAATCCGTTTTGCCAAAAACTAATGACCTTCTAGCCTTCATTGGAGACCGCCTCAAAGTCTATCTGAAAGACAAAGGCATAAGCCATGACCTGATAGATGCCGTATTCTCACTTGGTGAAG
>CAZPLJ010000009.1:23284-48660 GCA_964587545.1 uncultured Caulobacterales bacterium
AAAGACAAAGGCATAAGCCATGACCTGATAGATGCCGTATTCTCACTTGGTGAAGATGATCTCGTCGCCATCGTTAATCGTGTCGAAGCGCTGCAAGCTTTCCTCACTACAGATGATGGAGAAAATTTGCTCGCCGGTTATAAGCGTGCGGCGAATATCCTGAAGGCTGAGGCCAAGAAGGGCAAATTGCCCGAAGGGGAGGCTAACGAAGGAACGGTGCCGGAAGAGGCTGCTCTCTATAAAGCGCTGCAAACCACCAAGCCTAAAATCGACAAAGCCCTGGAAAAAGAAGATTATGCCGGGGCGATGACCGCTTTATCTGCCCTGCGAACACCCATCGATAATTTCTTTGATGGCGTGATGGTAAATTCTAAAAAAGAGCAAGAAAGACAAAATAGGCTAAGGCTTTTGCAAGATATTCGTGCTACGTCGCGGCGTATTGCGAACTTTAACAAAATAGACGGATAAATCATGACTCAATGGGTTTATAAGTTTGGCGGTGGTAGCGCGGATGGCGACACTACGCAGAAAAATCTACTCGGTGGCAAAGGGGCCAACCTTGCTGAAATGGCCTCGCTCGGCTTACCCGTCCCGCCAGGTTTCACTATGACGACAGAGGTTTGCACCTCTTATTATGCCAATGATAAAAAATATCCCTCTGATCTTAAGCCTCAAGTCGATGCCGGCTTGGCGCATATTGAAAGCTTAACCGATAAGAAATTTGGTGATGCGGCAAATCCGTTGCTTGTATCTGTGCGGTCTGGCGCTCGCGCCTCTATGCCGGGTATGATGGATACAGTCCTGAATTTGGGTCTCAATGATGAAACGGTAGAAGGACTAGCCAAGCTTTCCGGGGATCGCCGCTTTGCTCTCGATAGCTACCGCCGTTTTATCACTATGTATTCCGACGTTGTGATGGGCCTGCATCATCACAAATTTGACGATATATTGGATCGTCATAAAGACCGTCATGGATATATGCTTGATACACAAATGGAGGCCGATGATTGGGCTAAAGTCATCGTCGATTATAAAAAGGCCGTCAAAGATCAGTTAGGACGTGAGTTTCCGCAAGATCCCAATGACCAACTTCAAGGCGCGATTGATGCCGTGTTCGAAAGCTGGCAAAATGAACGCGCGATTGTCTATCGTCGCCTCAATGATATCCCGGCAGAATGGGGAACGGCTGTTAATGTTCAAGCTATGGTGTTTGGCAATATGGGGGAAACCTCCGCCACAGGTGTGGCTTTCACCCGCGATCCCTCAACCGGTAATAATGCCTATTACGGCGAGTTTCTGATCAATGCTCAGGGTGAGGACGTCGTCGCAGGTATTCGTACACCGCAAAGTTTGACCAAGGTCGCCCGTGAAGAAATGGGTGAAGAGGCGCCTTCTATGGAAGAAGCCATGCCGGAAGTTTACAAGCAATTAGCTGATACCTTTGATAAGCTTGAAGCCCATTACAAAGATATGCAGGATATCGAGTTCACTGTTGAGCAGGGTAATTTGTGGCTTTTGCAAACGCGCACAGGTAAACGTACGGCTCGTGCGGCTCTTAAAATCGCTGTTGATATGGCTGAAGCTGGACAGATATCTCGTGACGAAGCTCTTTTGCGCGTTGATCCTTTGTCCCTTGATCAACTTTTACACCCAACATTGGATGAAAATGCCGAGCGTGATGTTATCGCCATGGGACTTCCGGCCTCGCCGGGTGCCGCCATAGGCGAGGTTGTGTTTACATCGGATGAGGCCGAAGCCTTAGCCAAGTCGGGTCAAAAGGTCATTTTGGTGCGTACGGAAACCTCGCCCGAGGATATTCACGGCATGCATGCCGCGGAAGCCATTGTCACGGCTCGCGGGGGTATGACGTCTCACGCCGCTGTGGTGGCGCGCGGTATGGGCACACCCTGTGTGTCAGGCGCAGGAACAATCCGTATCGATGAAGCCGCTGGTGAGTTTTCAGTGGCAGGACGCATTGTAAAAAAAGGTGACATCGTCACCGTTGATGGCGCAACGGGTCAGGTCTTTGCAGGCGCCGTAGATATGGTGCAACCAGAGCTATCTGGTGATTTTGCAACTGTCATGGAATGGGCGGACGCGGCTCGCACCTTAGGTGTGCGGACAAATGCGGAAACCCCTAATGATGTTAAAACCGCGCGTGATTTTGGCGCAGAAGGTATCGGTCTTTGCCGCACGGAACATATGTTTTTTGAAGCGGACCGTTTGGGGTATTTCCGCGAAATGATTTTGGCGGCGGATAAGGCCGGACGTGAAGATGCGCTGGCGAAAATTCTCCCAGTTCAACGTGAGGACTTTGTTGAGATCTTTAAAATTATGGGTGCGCTACCCTGTACCATCCGATTGCTAGATCCACCTCTGCACGAATTCTTACCTCACAAAGAAGAGGATATCCGCTCTGTTGCCGATGCTATCGGCTTGCCAGCCTCAGAGTTAATGGCCCGTGCTCGCGAGTTATCTGAGAGCAATCCGATGCTCGGTCATAGAGGGTGTCGCTTAGGGATATCTTATCCGGAAATATACGCCATGCAGGCGCGCGCTATTTTTGAGGCGCAACAAGCTGTGGCTAAGGAAACACGCACAACGCCGGAGGCCGAGATTATGATCCCGCTTGTCTCATCCGAGAAAGAGCTTTCCATTCTTAAAGACGTGATTGATAGCGTCGCTGCTGAAGTCGGCGTTAAAGATTATACCGTTGGCACCATGATTGAATTGCCGCGAGCCGCCTTACGGGCTCAACATATTGCTGAGCATGCGGCATTTTTCTCATTTGGGACCAATGATCTCACGCAAACGACATTTGGTTTGTCCCGCGATGATGCCGGACGCTTCCTGCCTGATTATGTCTCGCAAGGCATTATGGAGAAAGATCCCTTTGTGACGCTTGATCAAGACGGTGTCGGCGATCTTATAATAATTGCCGCAGAACGGGGTCGTTTAGGGCGCACAGAAATTAAATTAGGCATATGTGGGGAGCATGGCGGAGATCCATCCTCGATCGAGTTTTGCCACAAGGCTGGCCTCAATTATGTGTCCTGTTCGCCATACCGTGTGCCGATTGCCCGCCTATCGGCGGCTCAAGCGGCGATTCGCGAAAAATCGGCCTAAACCACCCAAAACCTGCTCACTCAGCGATCATAACCATTCGTTAACCATAGTTTGGCAGATATTGCCCATATTTAGCCACTTTTGGTTGTTTCATAACTGAGACTCAACCCAAATAAGGCTTGCAATGATGGTAAGTAGGTCTTAGGAGCGCGCGCCATGAAAAAGATTACGACAAAACAAGCGGGCTGGGGCCTCTTTAGCGCCGTGTTTTTAAGCGCCGCATTGACCTTTCCTATGTTGGCCCAAACCGCGACCGATCAAAAGCATAATGCTGTATGGAAGGCGAAGGCAGAGGCGATGGAGGCTAAGGCGACCCAAGCTGAGTATGTCTTCGTGACGAGCCTCAGGCCAATGTATAATATGTCTTCGGCAAAACGCGATGTCGTGCTGACACAAGATTTGATGCAACATACTGAGTTAAAAGCCCGATCGGCGAGCACGATGGAAGAGCATCACTGTTTATCTGAAGCTATTTACTATGAAGCCCGTTCGGAACCTGTCAGTGGACAATTGGCTGTGGCTGAAGTTGTGTTGAACCGTATCGACAGTAAGCATTATCCCAATTCAATTTGCGGGGTGGTTTATGAAGGATCCCATTTGCCAACGGGTTGCCAATTTACCTTTACCTGTGATGGGTCATTGGAAAAAGCGCCTTATGGACGCCTATGGGAACAATCACGGCAAGTGGCACAAATGACGATGGTCGGCGGCGTGACGCCCTTCACCGATCGCTCTACCCATTATCATACTGTGAATGTGACGCCGCATTGGTCAGATAACATGCGTATGACGAAACAAATCGGCAGTCATCTATTCTACCGCTTTGCTCCTCGGGATTACACAGTCAGCACGCCTTTACTTAGAGTGGCTCCTCCGACCTAATTGTCTATCTCGTATTTATAATCTCGAGCTAATAGTCGGGTAATCACGCTATCAATGTCTTCGGAGCCTTCTAAGATATTTGCCATGGCCGTAGATATGGGCATGTCTACTCCGACCTTTTTGGCAAGAGCTTTAAGCGCTGGCGCTGTGGCAACGCCTTCTGTCACCGCCAATCGCCCGACAAGGATTTCGTCTAGCGATTGACCTTTGCCTAAGGCCATCCCGCAGGACATGTTACGGGATTGCTCGGAGGAACAGGTAAGAACAAGATCACCTAAACCGCAAAGCCCGGTCAGTGTTTCTGGCTTACACCCTAAAGCTTTGCCCAAACGGGTCATTTCAGCAAAGCCCCTCGCGATAATCGCGGCGTGGGCTGAACGCCCTAAACCTTTTCCTAATACGGCTCCACAGACGATGGCGAGAACATTTTTGACTGCTCCACCGATTTCGGCACCTAAGACATCATCGCTATAATAGGGTCGAAATGTAGGGGCCGCGATGGCATTGACCAGATTAGCTCCAACCTCCTTATCTTCACACGCTAGGGTGACAGCTGTCGGTAGTCCGGTGGCCACATCAATCGCGAAACTTGGGCCGGATAGGACGGCGGGTATAGCTTTAGGTAGGACTTCTTCAAGCACTTGGCTCATAAATTTACCCGACGTAACTTCGATCCCCTTAGAACAAAGCGCCATCGGAATACCCGTTTTCACGTGCGGGCGAAAATTGTTGAGCGTAGCGCGCATATGTTGGGCCGGTGTGACGACAAGTATAGCGTCCGCCTTTGACAGCTTGGAAAGATCATTGGTCGCTTTGAGATTTGAATGCAGTTTTACGCCCGGGAGATAGACCGTATTTTCATGGGTTTCATTAATTGCCTGTGCGCATTCGGTTTCGAACGTCCACAAAGTCACATCTTTACCTGTCGATGCTAGCGTTTGCGCCAAAGCGGTTCCCCAGGCACCTCCGCCAATGACTCCAAATTTCTGATAGTTCATGATTTAGGGCCTTTCTTACCAAAGCCGCTCGCGGGATTATGGGCGGCCGCTTTTTCATCAAGCGGCCAACGAGGTCTGGCTTTAACACTCATATCGGCAAAGTCACCCATCCTATATCTTTCTATCCCAGCCAGCGCGATCATCGCAGCGTTGTCGGTACAAAATCTCAAAGGCGGTGCAAACAACGAAAAACCGTTACTCTGGCAGACATCATCAAGAGCGCTTCGAATAGCTTGGTTAGCGGCGACCCCGCCCGCCACAACGCAACGATAGGGTGGTTCACGGTCGTCAATGTTTGATAAAAATTCCGGGATGGCCTTTTGCATCCGGTCCGTAATCACGTCACAAACTGCTTGTTGAAAACTTGCAGCGATATTGGCTTTGGTTGTTTCAGATTTATCTGATGAGTCATAGGCTCGGGCGACAGATGTCTTAAGACCCGCGAGTGAAAAGTTGGCGTGATTTTTTCCTGCAAACGGTCGCGGGAATTTATAGCTGTTTGGATCACCTGCTTTAGCAAGCCTTTCAACGGCTGGGCCTCCGGGAAATCCTAGCCCCATGACTTTGGCGGTTTTATCAAAGGCTTCGCCAATCGCGTCGTCCACCGTGCTTCCGATACGGAAATACTGACCAACCCCTAAAACGCCAAGCAATTGCGTATGTCCGCCTGAAACTAACAAAAGCAGATAGGGGAAGGGTACTTCGGCTGCTAAGCGAGGTGACAAAGCATGGCCTTCCAAATGATTGATCGAGAGAAGCGGAACATCCAAAGACATAGCAAGGCCTTTGGCGCTTAAGAGCCCTGTAATGACACCACCAATTAATCCCGGCCCGGATGTGGCGGCAATGGCAGAGAGGTCAGCATAGTCAATGTCGGCTTTAACAATGGCCTGATCTATGATCTGATCCATTTTCTGAACATGGGCCCGGGCCGCAATTTCAGGCACGACACCGCCAAAAGGCGCATGCTCCTCATCCTGACTGGCTATGATGGAGGATAATATGTCAATCTTGCCCAAACCATCTTGTCGTAAGATTGAGGCCGCCGTTTCATCACAGCTTGACTCAATCCCAAGTAAGAGAATGGGTTCATTGGCTTGCACAAGACTATGTTTTGAGTTTAAGGGCATCGGACGTTCGATAATGTGAGATGGCTTTATATGCAACGCCCGATAATCATTGGCACCCGCGGTTCGCCCTTGGCGCTCTATCAGGCTAGACTTGTGCAATCCCTCTTAAAAGACAAAGCGGGGGTAGCCAGCGAGATTAAAACCTTCACCACGTCTGGGGACAAGTTAACGGGTGAGCTATCTCAATTTGGTGGCAAAGGACTATTTACCAAGGAACTTGAAACAGCCTTGCAAGAAGGCATGGTCGATATGGCGGTGCATTCAATGAAAGATGTTCCGACACAACATCAGGACGGCTTAAAAATTGGGGCCGTTATCGTCCGTGAAGACCCGCGCGATGCGTTTATATCTCTTAAATATAAATCTTTGACGGAATTACCTCAGGGGGCAAATGTTGGAACGGCCTCATTGCGCAGACGTGCGCAGCTATCGCATATCAGGCCGGATATTAAATTCTCGCTTCTCAGAGGAAATGTTGGGACCCGTTTGGACAAACTTAAGTCTGGGGACTGCGACGCGACATTTTTGGCTTATGCGGGTCTCAAACGTTTGGAGCTTAATGATACCGCCACCCAAATTGTTTCGGCTGAAAATATGCTCAATGCGCCCGCTCAGGGGGCTATCGGTATTGAGATGAGGGTTAAGGATAGTGAGACAGAAAAACATGTCGCAATACTTAATCATGAAGCGACCGAACTCGCCATAGTCGCTGAGAGGGCGTTTCTGCGCGCGCTTGATGGATCGTGCCGGACACCGATAGCCGCTCTGGGTAAAATAGACGGAGATATTTTACATTTCAAAGGCGAGGTGTATTCAATCGATGGTAAGCTGAAGTTTAGTCGAGAAACCCGGTGCCAGGTTAGTGATAAAGAAACAGCTTACGCTGCTGGTTTCACCTTGGGTCGAGACATCCGCACGGAAATTGGCGACAAGGATATCTGGGATGGCCAAGGGTAAGGTCTGGTTGACCCATAGCAAGACTGGCGTGAAGAAAGCCAAAACACAGCTAGAAGCGCTTGGGTATCAGACATTTAGTTCGCCGTTAATTGACATTATACCACCCGTTCAAATGCCGTCTGTTGCAAATAAGGACGCATTGTTGATTTTCACCTCGCAAAATGGGGTGAGAGCTTTTTGTGAATTATCAGATAATCGTCACCACGAAGTTGTGACCGTGGGAGATGCCACGGCAAACTTGGCGCGGGAGATGGGATTTATATCGGTTCTCTCGGCCCAAGGTAGCTCAAAAGAAGTTACACAAACGGTTTTGAGCGAATTTAAACCTCGTCGCGTTTTACATTGTGCAGGAAAAAATATCAGAGGTCAGATTGTGAGAGATTTGAACGCCAAAGGATTTCAGGCGGAACATCATATTTATTATGAACAACAGCCTGTGAGTCGTTTGCCAATTCTGCCCAATGATTTGACCCATATTATGTTCTTTTCGCCTATGGCGGCGAAAACGTATCAAATTTTATCAAAGGACAGACCTGACCTCATTTCTATCGCTATCAGTCAGGTAACGGACACAGCGTTAAAGTCTTTAGCGTTTAAAGAACGACGCGTAGCGACCTTACCCAATCTGAATGCTATGTTAACCGCTCTTGAGGCTTGAAACTATAGCTGCGCTCACGATATGTAAGCCTATGAGCGATGATGAACTGATTGATGTTATTGAACCAGAGCAACCGGCCAAAGACGTTGCGGTGGTAAAAACACCGAAATCCGGTATCGGGTTTGGAACGGCACTATTCATGAGCCTGCTAGCGGCTGGTGCGGGAACTTTTGGCGGTGCTACTTTATCTAAATATTGGGCTAGTGATGCTCAGCCAGCCAATCTGTCGTCCGTCTCCCAAACGCTGTCAGGTCTTGAGGACGAAAACCAAAAACTCAGAACAGAATTAAAACGCTTGGAAAATGACATAAAGACAATAAATGTCTCCCCCGGACCCACGGATCTAACGCCCTTGGAAACGCGTCTTAGTGCCCTTGAGGATCGTCCTGCGGTTGCGCTTAATGACGGGAGTCTTGATCCTGATATATTGGCGCGTCTGGAGTCAGTGGCCACGCAAGACCAGTCTGTGGATATGTCAGCTATTGAAGTTCGGTTGACCGAGCTAGAAAAAAAAGAGCCATCGAGCAGGATTCAAGGCGGTGAAATTGATCCTGCAATAATTTCTCGACTTGAAAAGTTGGAGACTATGGAGAACGAAACTGTTGACCTGACGTCTATTGAGCAAAGGTTGGAGACACTTGAAGCCATTGAAATTCCGAAGGTGGATTTATCACCGATTGACGCGCGCATAAACGCAGTTGAACAATTAGCTAAAAACAATCCGCAACTGACACAGCTCAAAACACAGCTATCAAATGTGCGTCAGCAGTTTGATGTTTTAGAAAAACGTGCGGCCTTAGTGGCCTTTCCCCGCGAAGCTGTTTTAACGGCGATTGCCGCGCAAAAGGAAAAAGAGCCCTCAGGTTGGTTTGATCGAGCTTTAGGAAAACATATAACGGTTCAGGATGAAGACGTTTTAACGATACTTGATCAAATTGATGCTAAGTTTGAAGCTAACGACCTTGCGGCCGCCTCTGCTGTTGTTGCGGACTTACCAGAAGCAGGTAGGGTCGCGGCGCAAAAATGGGTGACGCAAGTCGAAGCTATTATAGGTGAAACACCATGACAAAATATGTCGTTGCTATCCTTGTTTTTATTGCAGCTCTCGCGGGGCTCCTCCTTTATATAGGTGATGACAGCGCTCTGACGTTTTCGTCCTCGGCGGCTCAAGGCCCGCTTAAATTCGCTCCGGTTACGATAAGTTGGCAGGGTGCGATCGTGGTTTTCACCTTGGCTATGATTGGGGTGCTTGCGCTTTGGACATTTTTGGGTTGGCTTTGGAGTATTCCGAGCCGCTTAAAATCTGGCGCTGGCTTAAGACGCCGTAACAAAGCCCTTGATGCCATGGAGGCGGCTTTCATCGCTGGTGCAGAGGGCGATAAGTCCAAAGCGCGAAAAAAGGCCGAAGTTGCGCGTAATCTGATCGGGAGTGACTCTTTAGGGCGCATCGTATCAGCCGTAACGGCTGAGAGCAGCGGTGACAGCGAAGAAGCGATTGCGCATTACAAGGCCATGTTGGACGATGAGAAAACGCTGGCAACAGCGCAGCGCGGATTGGCTCAGCAATTTCTCGCGCGTGGAGATTTAAGCGGTGCGATAGAACATGCCAGTAAAGCTTACGCCGATAATAAAAGTGCCCGCTGGGCTTTTGATGTTTTGTTTCAAGCTCAAACCAGTGATTATCGCTGGGCAGATGCGCTTGAAACATTAAAAACGGCGGAAGGTCGTAAACATATAGATAAAGATGTCGCGCGTCGACGTCGGGCTGTGCTGATGACAGCCGAAGCTAATCGGCTTCATAAAAATGACCAAAAAAGCGCCGCCAATGACATGGCATCCTCTGCGGCCTCATCTGTGCCTGAGTTTGCCCCCGCTGTCGCGTTGGCATCCAGTTTTCTTGCCAAAGACGGCGAGAATAAAAAAGCGGCTAGTTTGATTGAGAAGGCTTGGGCGCGCGCGCCTCATCCGGCTTTGGGATTAGCGTTTAAAGATATCTATGCGCATGAAAGCGAGAAAACACGGGCCAAGCGTATCAACTCCCTTATTCGTTCTAACCCTGATCATCGGGAAAGTGTTATCTTAAAAGCTGAGCAGTCGCTCGTGACAGGTAGTGGTGTTGAGGCTTGGTCAGCTTTGTCGCCGCTCATGACAGAAAAAGAACCCACGGCGAGGTTATGCATTTTGGCGTCGCGGGCTGAAACTATGCTTAAAAACTCTTCTGATGCGGCCATCTGGACGGAACGCGCGGCCAGTGCACCGTGTGAAGCGGATTGGTCGGATCTTGATCCAAGCGGTGACGCCTTTGATTATACCGATCAAGACTGGCGTCGGTTGGTGTCATCATTTGGGGATAATGGTGAGCTTATTCATCCGCGTTTTGAAAATGGAGAAGCTCGCCACTCTGTTCTTCCCGTTGGCTCTGCTGCGGCTGTTTCGAAATCAAGTGCTATGACGGAAACCCCGGAAATGAAGACAGATAGCGCGGAATTAGGCAGTCCAGATGACATTGCGATGCGTCTTGACAGTTTACTGGATGATAAAGGCAGCAAACCTAGCTAATTGAGTTGAAATTTATTCTATAAATGCGCAATAGGCGGCGATGGCACCGCCTCTTTTGACATTAACGCAAATTGCTCTGACTTTTGGCAGCACACCCTTGCTGAGCGACGCCAACATGATGGTCCATGTCGGCGAGCGACTTTGTCTTGTCGGGCGAAATGGCTCTGGCAAATCGACTTTTTTGAAAATAGCCGCGGGATTGATTGAGCCAGATGAGGGTGAGGTCTTTTTAAAACCGGGCATTACTGTGCGGTATTTGCCGCAAGAACCAGACCTTACGGAATTTTCAACAATCGAAGACTATATTCGTGCGGGCCTAGAGGGCGCAGATTCCGATTATCGTATACCCTATCTCTTGGACGCATTGGGCCTTGAAGGTGAAATGTTGACGCAGAACCTGTCAGGCGGTGAATCAAGGCGAGCTGCGCTTATTCGCACGCTCGCGCCCGAACCCGATATTTTAATGTTGGATGAGCCAACTAACCATCTTGATTTACCCGCAATTGAATGGCTTGAGGCGGAGCTCTCCAGCATGAAAAGCGCGCTTATTCTCATCTCTCATGACAGGCGTTTTTTGGAAAGCCTCTCACGTAAAACGGTCTGGATGGATCGCGGCGAGACTAGACAGCTAGACCGCGGATTTGTCGGATTTGAAGATTGGCGGGATGAATGGCTAGAACAAGAACAACTCGACCAGCATAAACTTAAACGGAAAATTCACCGCGAGCAGCATTGGGTTGTCCATGGTGTGTCGGGTCGGCGTAAACGCAATGTTAGACGCCTAAAAGAATTAGGGGCGCTTAAAAATAAAGTTAAATCGCATCAGGGCGTAAAAGGTGATGTCAGTTTCACAACAGTTGATGCAGCAAAGTCTGGCAAGGCTGTGATGGAGCTTATCAATGTTTCCAAGAGCTTTGGTGAACGCTCGATCGTCAATTACTTTTCAATTAAAATTATGCGCGGTGAACGTATCGGACTGGTCGGGCCTAATGGGGCAGGGAAGACAACGCTTTTAAAGCTCATGATGGCAGAACTCGAACCGGATGCCGGTAAAATCAAGCAAGGTGCCGGACTTGAAACATTGATCATTGACCAAAAGCGTGAAAGCTTGAACCCGGAGTGGACGTTATCTGAGGCTTTAACGGATGGGGGCGGAGACACGGTTATTTTAGGCGACACGGTCAAACATGTGCAATCCTATATGAAAGATTTTCTCTTCCTCCCCGAACAGGCGCGCACGCCCCTTCATGTCTTATCCGGCGGCGAGAGGGGGAGATTGCAACTCGCCAGAGGCCTTCGTTTGCCGTCTAATCTTTTGGTCTTAGACGAACCGACTAATGATCTCGATCTGGAAACTCTGGATTTATTGCAAGAGTTAATAGCCGATTACGCAGGCACGGTCATTCTTGTATCTCATGACCGGGATTTTTTAGACCGTATCGTGACGCGCACAATTGCTTATGAAAAACCCGGAGACTGGACCATTTATGCGGGAGGCTATTCAGATATGGCTTCCCAGAGAGGGCAGGGCGTGGTCGCTCGCAATAAGGACCTCAAAGTTGATAAGACAACAAAAACAAAAGAAACCCCGTCGCAACCCAAGAAAGCCAAACTGTCTTACAAGCATAAATTCCGTTTGGAACGAATCCCCAAAGAAATTGAAGAAACCGAAATTAAGATAGCCAAACTTGAAACAAAATTATCTGATCCGGAATTTTATTCGTCGGATCCACAAGGATTTCAAAAATCAGCGGCACGGCTTGAAGGCTTAAAAACTTCACTAGAAAGCTTAGAGCTTGAGTGGCTCGAGCTAGACGAGCTTGCCCAAGGGTAATTTAATCTCTTTTTAGGTCGCAACTAAGGCTACACAAAAAATTCTTGTAATTAAGAATAATTCGCACTTGCATTATTGATAACGGATCGCTAATAGTAATTTGAAATTGAGAATAACTCGCAATTACAGAATTATTAAGACATTCCATGAAGTTTTTATCAGCGATTAGTGTGGTGACGCTCATATGCGCAATAGTTCCCCAATCATTTGCTCAATCTGAAAATAATATTGATGAGATTGTCGTTCGTGGCAAATATCTCTTCTCAGATCGGGTCAATGCTTTAAAGGCGCCCACGCCCATTATTGATGTCCCGCAATCCTTATCGATTTTGACATCCGAGCAAATTGCCAATCAGGGCTTTAACAGCATCGCTGATATTATCGAATACACGCCGGGTGTGAACACTTCACAAGGTGAAGGTCATAGAGATGCCGTTGTTTTTCGAGGAACTCGTTCTACGGCAGATTTTTATTTGGACGGTGTACGTGATGATGTTCAATATTACCGCCCGCTTTATAATCTGGAGCAGGTTGAAATTTTACGGGGTCCAAATGCACTTCTTTTTGGGCGCGGCGGTACAGGCGGGATATTAAATCGTGTGACGAAAAAAGGCGAGCTTGGCCAAAGTTTCACCGGCTATAAGGCTTCGATTGATACATTCGGCGCCTTTGATGTTGCATTGGATTCCAATTACGCGACATCTGAAAATTCGGCTGTCCGGGTGAATGCTTTTTATGAAGGCTTAAATAATCATCGTGATTTCTTCGATGGAAACCGTATTGGGATTAATCCAACGGCGCGTTTTTCGTTATCGCCTGCGACCACGTTGGATGTATCTTACGAATTTAATGATTTCCAACGTTTCATCGACCGCGGAATTCCTTCCGCTGCGCCGGATGGTACAACAAGCGCCGCGAATGGCAGTGACTTAAGACGCCCTGTAGAAGCTCTGCGAGACATCACCTTTGGCGGTGAAGATGTGAACACAGCTGAATTTGAAGCCCATGTGCTGCGTGCTTCCTTGCAACATGAGTTTAGTGATAACTTAAAAGGTAATTTTACGGCGTCTTATGGCGATTATGATAAACTTTATCAGAACTTCTTTCCTGTTGGATATTCGGCGTCAAATGCCGCTGTTGGCGGAATTGAGACCGTCAATATCGATGGTTATGTGGATACGACGCAACGTCAGAATTTGGTATTGTCAGGTAACCTCGCCTCAGAGTTTGCAACTGGACCAATTGGCCATACGATTATTGCCGGTGCAGAATTTATCGATTCAACGAATAATAATGACCGCTTCAATACGTTTTTTGACACATCGCAAGACGATGTTGAAACCTTTGCCGTTGCACCAGTGATTGACTTCTCAACGAATGCGGCTGGTCTCGCCACAACCAATGATTTTACAGTTGCGCCTAATGACGATGACGAAGCAGACCTTACCGTTTTCTCGGCTTACGTGCAGGATCAAATCGAAATCAATGATTATATCGACGTAATCTTGGGCGCCCGCTTTGACAGTTTTGACTTCACTGTTGTCAACAGGTTAGCCGCGCAGACAGACCCCGCGAGAACATTGTCGCGTACTGATGACGAAATTTCTCCGCGTTTGGGTCTAATTTTCAAGCATCAGGAAAACATCTCGCTCTATGGGAGTTATAGCCAAAGCTTCATTCCACAGTCCGGCGAACAATTTGCTGAAATTAGTAGCACGGAGGCGGCTGTAACACCGGATATTTTCAAAAATATGGAAATTGGTGTGAAATGGGATTTCGCAGACAGTTTAAGTCTAACGGCCGCGGTTTTCCAGATCGAAGCAACCGATGGTGTGGATGATGGAACGACGAATAATCAAATCGTTGAAGTTCAAAACACAATTGAAGGCGTTGAAGCTCAGATTATAGGTGATGTTACGGATAAGCTTTTTGTCAGTGCAGGCTTAAGTTTTCTAAGTGGAGATCGTGACGGATCCGATCTCGATCCGCGTGAATTGCCTGATACGACGTTTAATGTTTGGGGTAACTATCGATTGACTGAGCAATTAGGGTTCGGACTAGGTGTAACGCATCAATCTGATAGCTTAGCCGATAATAATAATACAACCACTTTGCCAAGTTACACGCGGTTTGACGCGGCGGCTTTTTATGACGTCAATGATGATTTGCGACTACAGGTAAATGTAGAAAATCTCACCGATACAGATTATTTTCCGAACGCGCATACAGATGATCAAATCTCTGTCGGGGCGCCGCTCAATGCCAAATTATCAGTGAGAGGGCGGTTCTAACGGCTCCGCGACAATTAATTCTTAAAATATGCGGACGGCCCCTTTCCCTTGGCGCCGTTTTGTGTTTAAACGCCGCGCTAATCACTCCCGTGAATAATAGAGGTATTATATGTCAGGCTTTTCCGGCCATAATTTTAATGATCGCTTGAAATCTCAGAAAGAGGCTAAATTGGCTATGCTCAAGCGTGCCAAGGAAAAGCAGCTTGAGCCTGAAGAATTGGCTAAAAGAAAAGCCGAACGTGCAGAGCGTAACGCGCGTCGCGCCGAAAAAGAAGCGGAACGACAAGCTAAGAAAAAAGCGGAAGCTGAACGTTTAATCGCTGAAAAAGCTGAAGAAGAACGCAAGACAAAAATTGCAACAGAAGCACGCAAGAAAGCTGATGAGGAATTAAAACGGGCTCAGAAAGCACGTCGTGATGCGAAATATGCGGCCCGTAAGGCCCGTCTGCGACGCTAAACCTTCCATCCCCAATGCAAGGCGGCAATGCCGCCGGAATAATCCTGCCAATTGACCCGTTTAAATCCGGCGGTCGTAATCATATCTGCAAAAAGCTGTTGTTTGGGAAAGCGGCGGATGCTCTCAATCAGATATTGATAGCTTTCCTTATCACCCGTGATTAATCCTCCCAAGGGCGGAATAACGGCAAAGCTATAAGCATCATAGACCACTTTCAGCGCATTGATAGGCGGGGTAGAAAATTCCAGACAGAAAAACCGTCCGCCAGGTTTTAAAACACGGTGAAATTCAGACAGAGCTTTATCGCGGTTCGTGACGTTTCTTATACCAAAGGCTATTGTGATCACATCTGCATAATTATCGGGGAAAGGTAGTTGCTCGGCATTTCCACAGACACGTTCCAAGTCCATATCTGCGTCTTTACGCGCGTCTATCCCAGCCAGCAGCATTTCCGCATTAATGTCACAGATAATGGCTTTGGCGGGCTTACCGCCGCGGCGCAAAATAACCGCGTCGGCTTTTTGTATAAAACGACGCGCTATATCTCCAGTTCCGCCGGCGACATCGATTAAAAGCTCTTCCGGTTGCGGATTAATTTTAGTGACAGTCATATCTTTCCAGATACGGTGAATGCCAAGCGACATAGCATCATTCATCACGTCATATTTGCTAGCGACGCTGTCAAACACGTCCCTGACGCGGGATTGCTTTTCGCTTTCAGGTATTTCCTGATATCCAAAATCTGTGGTTTTCTGGGTCATAAATTATATGTGTCACAAATTTTCTATTGTGACTATAGGACATCATGCCTGAGTTACCCGAAGTTGAAACAGTGAAGCGCGGTTTGGTTCCCGTAATGGAAGGTTTTGTTTTTGACAAAGTGATACTCAATCGCCCTAATTTGCGCTTTCCATTTCACCCTGAGTTTCAATCCCGTATTGAAGGTCAGACATTGATACGATTGGGACGCCGTGCGAAATTCTTGGATGCGCGGCTCGCAAGCGGTGATAGGCTTCTTATGCATTTGGGTATGTCAGGTCGATTTTCGATCAATAAAGCCAATGCGCTGGGTGAATTTGTTCATGATCCTAATACTAACCCTAAACATGATCATGTCATATTTAACATGAGTAGCGGCGCGCATATTATCTATAATGATCCCCGCCGATTTGGATTTATGGAATTGTTGGGAGCGGACGAACCGTCACGCCTAGATGACCTCGGCCCGGAGCCCCTATCAAATGAATTTAACGCCCCAATGTTTCGCGCGAAGCTTAAAGGGCGTAAAAGTAAGATTAAAGCCGCCCTTTTGGATCAGCGTGTAGTTGCTGGCCTCGGAAACATATATGTCTGTGAAGCTTTGTTCCGCGCGAAAATCTCCCCGCGACGGGCAGCCGGACGTTTAAGTATGAACGAAGGAGAAAATCTGGTTAGACACATTAAAGATGTTATTACCGAAGCGATAGCGGCCGGTGGTTCATCGCTTCGGGATTTTGCAAATACTGAGGGTGATTTAGGCTATTTTCAGCATACATTTGATGTTTATGGGCGTGAGGGAGAGCCTTGTGACATTTGTGCTAATCCGCTCAAGCGTATCATTCAATCTGGGCGCTCGACCTTTTATTGTTCGTCTTGTCAGAAATAAATTTTAGGTTTGATGCCGTCTGACAGAGGGTGTAAAGGGCGCTAAACTCAAAGAGAGACCAATGGAATATACAATGATTGATATGACCCGAGAGGGTCATGTGGGCGTCATCAAATTTGATCGACCTAAAGCGTTGAACGCCCTCTGCGCAGAGATGATGACGCAAATGGCCCATGCGTTAGACGATTTTCAGAAAGACAATAATATTGGATGTGTGATCCTAACAGGGTCCGAAAAGGCCTTCGCAGCTGGAGCAGACATCAAAGAAATGCAAGAAAATCAATATATGGATATTTATAAAAATAATCCATTTGAGCCGCATTTAGCTATTGAACGGTTTCGTAAACCCATAATTGCTGCTGTTGCAGGATATGCTTTAGGGGGCGGTTGCGAAATAGCAATGATGTGCGATTTTATTATCGCAGCGGAAAATGCGAAATTTGGCCAACCCGAAGTTAACCTAGGTGTTATGCCAGGCATAGGCGGATCGCAACGGCTTGTTCGCGCTGTCGGAAAGTCGAAAGCTATGGATATGTGTTTGACGGCCCGTATGATGGATGCGGAAGAGGCTGAAAGAAGCGGATTAGTCTCACGCGTTGTTGCTGTTGACGCTCTCATGGATACGGCTATAGAGGCGGCGACTAAAATTGCGGCGCAAAGCCAGCCTGTAGTTGTCATGATAAAAGAAGCGATAAACACCTCTTTTGAGACAAATTTATCCCAAGGACTAAACTTCGAGCGTCGACTATTTCAAAGTATGTTCACTTTAGAAGATCAAACAGAGGGCATGACGGCTTTTATAGAAAAGCGAAAGCCGCATTTTAAGAATAAGTAAAAACCTAGCTTAGCTGTTGACGACAATCTAACTCATCGTTATAGGCGAGCGCTAATTAAGTAACCTGCGCTAGCGGGATATGAGGATATTATGGCAAATACTAAATCAGCCAAAAAAGCCGTCCGCGTTATGGCACGCAAGACGGGTGTAAATAAATCTCGGCGCACTGTTGTAAGGTCGCATTTGCGCAAAGTTGAGGACGCTATCGCTGCAGGCGATAAAGCGCAGGCGCAAGAGGCAGTTAAGGCTGCAGAACCAGCTATGATGCGTGCTGTGGGTAAAGGCGTTTTTCACAAAAACACTGGTTCTCGCAAAATTTCGCGCTTGAATAAACGTGTTAAAGCTATGAAATAATTAAACGGGAATGTTTAATTTACAACCGGGCTTTGGGCCCGGTTTTTTTTTGCGTACCCCGTACTTATATTTATTTAAATGTACTTATATTTGAGCCCGTCAAATATTATGATTAATGAAATGTGAACTTTTTTTTCGGGCTAATTAATTGGCAAAACTAGGTTTTTTCGAGTCAACAGAAAAGATTGCCTACTTATCGTCTTTTGTAGATTGACGGGTGTAAATTTTACGGGTTTAAAGAGCGTGATCTGTCAGGGGTGGGGGTCAACTTTTCTGCAACGCTCGGGGGAAACCTGGGATAGCAGTGCCTAAAATTTATAATAACAACAAAGGGTTACGTTATAACCCTACTGGTTGAGCGTGGAGTGTTGGCCTGTGGCTGATAAGGATAAAATTGGGTCGAGTGAGCATGGCGTAAAGCCAGATTTGTTCACCGGTGAAAGTCCTATAGAAAGTGCTCACAAAACGTGGGGTGCTGTGCAGAAGGACTTATCTTACGCCTTGGGCCCAACGGTACATAGATCGTGGACAGAAAGACTAATTATATCCGGAGCGGATGCTTATAGCGTTACATTATCGGCCCCTACACGTTTTATAGCCTCGAAAGTTGAAAATAATTATTCTGATGCTTTGAAACGGCTCTGGAGGAAACATGATCAGGTCTCTCCGCCTCGAACTGTTATTATTAGTCGCCCAAATGACGGTACTTTAAAACCTCGTTCGATGTCCGTTCGAAAAGAGACAAAGCCATTTTCTGTCAAAACGACTGTGGTAAAACGCCAATCTGATCGCAGCTTCCAAAGATTTACGTTTGATAACTTTATTGTTGGACCGTCGAATGAATTTGCTTTCGCAGTTTCGCGACAGGTCGCGCATAGTGAGGACGTACAGTATAACCCGATCGTGATTCATGGCGCCAATGGAATGGGTAAGACCCATCTGCTATATTCCATAAAACAATCCATAGAAGCTACGGCTCCGGAGCGCAGCGTTAAACTCATAAGCGGAGAAAAATTTGTTGCTACATTTGTAAGCTCCCTGCGGGGATCTTCGCGAACTGCAATTGACGCCTTCAAACATGAATTACGTTCCGCTGATGTTTTAATTATTGACGACGCACATTTTATCACGAGTAAACCTGGCAGTCAGGAAGAACTTCTTCACACGCTTGTATCTCTCGTTGAAGAAGAACGACAAGTCATTATCGCGACAGACAGGCATCCCGATCAAATGGAAGCGGCCTCAGAGCGTCTCAAATCTTACCTGTCTAGTGGTTTGGTTTGTAAGATAGATTCCGCTGATTATGAGTTACGCATCCGTTTGTTGGATCGTCTAATTGCCCGACGTCGTGAAAGTGGTCATCCGACTTTGACGATACCTGAAAATGCCAGAGATCATTTGGCCGCACGAATTAATGCGACGCCGCGAGACCTAGAAGGCGCTTTTAATCAAGTCATTGCTAAAAGTGAATTTTTAGGAACACCCATAACATTAGCATCGATACAGGACACATTGTCTGAGAGCCGTTATGCTGCTTCTCAAAGACTGACGGTTGATAAAATTCAGCGGGCTGTAGCCGATGAATTTGGCGTCACGTTAGACGATATGGTCTCCAAACGACGGGCAAGAGCGGTGGCTCGTCCCCGGCAAGTCGCTATGTATCTATGTAAAACTATGACGAAAAGGTCATTGCCCGATATTGGACGTCGTTTCGGAGGGCGCGACCACACAACCGTGATGCATGCCGTTAAACGCATAATTGAGCTCATGGCAACGGATCCAGTTTTAGAGGCAAAAGTCAAAGCTGTTGAAGCTAAGCTTAAAACCTAACATAGAATAGGCTTGGCATTTTCGCCTATATGGTTAAACTGATTCTTAATTTAGGGTTCAGGCCGTCGCCTAGAGCCCCTTCTTTAACAGGCTGGGTAAGACAATGAAAATCGCCATTGAAAAAGCCGAACTCCTCAAAGCCTTGGGGCATGTGCAAAATGTGGTAGAGCGTCGGAATACAATTCCAATTTTATCAAATGTATTGATGAGTGCTGATGGCGGTAACCTTATGCTTGTCGCCACGGATTTGGATATTGAAATCTCGGAAAGCACGGATGCCAGTGTTGATGCGCCGGGTGATGTAACAGCGCCGGCTCATACCTTATATGATATAGCCCGCAAATTACCGGACGGCGCGCAAGTGTCTCTTAAAATCAACGCAGAGAACCGTCTTGATGTAGACGCGGGGCGCTCGCATTTTACTTTACCTCTTTTGCCGTCTGGTGATTTTCCTAAAATGACGGCGGATGGTTTTACACATAATTTCGTCGTTTCAAGCGCTGAGCTTTGCCGTCTAATCGATAAAACGCGGTTTGCTATTTCCACAGAGGAAACCCGTTATTATCTTAACGGGATTTATATTCATGCCCATGATGGGGCCTTGCGCGCCGTGGCGACGGATGGACACCGTTTGGCCTTGGCGGAGATGGACCTGCCCAAGGGTGCCTCAGGTTTGCCGGGTGCGATTATTCCACGAAAAACGGTTGCTGAAGTTCGTCGTCTTATCGACGGATCGAGCGAAGATGTCAGCATTTCAATTTCTGACGCCAAGATCCGGTTTAATCACGGCTCAGCTGTTTTGACGTCAAAGCTCATTGATGGGACATTCCCGGATTACGAGCGCGTTATTCCCAAGGGAAACACGAAAGAGCTGGTCATTGATAACAAAGTCTTTGCCAATGCCGTAGACCGCGTGGCCACAATTTCGGCGGAGAAGTCTAGGTCAATAAAATTATCTCTAGAGAAAGATAGTCTGGCTCTCATAGTCGATAACCCCGAAAGCGGTAACGCCCATGAAGATCTTATGGTTGGGTATAGCGACGATCCTCTAGAGATCGGATTTAATGCGAAATATCTTTTGGACGTCACAGGTCAAATTGAAGGTCGAGATGCGACGTTCTTTTTAGACGGACCAGCTTCACCAGCTCTAGTTAAAGATAGTGAAGATACCGGCAGCCTCTTCGTCTTGATGCCGCTGCGTGTATAGTAAATAAACATCTTCTAGTGCGCTTCATTGAGAGCCTGCGGCTAACGGATTTTCGGTCTTATGATCGACTGGACTTAACCTTGACCTCATCACCCGTGGTTCTGTTTGGTAAAAATGGGGCAGGAAAAACTAATCTTCTCGAAGCTATTTCATTTCTCTCGCCAGGGCGGGGTTTAAGACGAGCGCGCCTTGAAGACATTGCCAGACAATCAGGCGACTTAACAGCTTCGGCTTGGGGTATAAATGCGCGCATTGATAATAAGAAGCTCTCGGTCGGACAGGTACCGGAATATCCTCGGCGTCGTCTTTTGCGTATCGATGATAGTAATGCGACGGGCGCCGAACTGGCGCGATGTATGACGCTGATGTGGATCACGCCGGCGCAAGACGGATTGTTTACGGGAGGGGCGACTGATAGACGAAAATTTATTGACCGTTTTTCGTTGTCTCACACGCCCACACATGGGGCCCATATGCTGCGATATGAGAAAGCCCGTTCAGAGCGCAATCGGCTTTTATCCGATAATGTCCAGGATGACCGATGGTTTGCGGCCCTCGAAGCGGATATGGCGAAATATGGCACTCTGATTTCTGAGGCCCGTGTTAAAACCGTCTTGGCGTTGATGGAAGAAGTCTCTGCACGTCCCGAATCTGTATTTCCCAAAAGCCGTATCGCTTTGGAAGGCGACATAGAGGATATGTGGCAAAGCGGATTAGAGCTTGAGACAATCCAAGACTCAGTTCGCCAAAGATTGTCAGATAATCGCGGACTGGATTATCGAGCGGGTCGTAGTCTATGGGGCGTACATAAATCCGATTTAAAAGTATCTCATAAACCTAAAGACATGCCCGCTGAGCATTGCTCCACGGGCGAGCAAAAGGCATTGCTCATTGGATTGATCATGGCCCATGCGCGCGCTCAGAAAATGCATGACCCGATTTTGCTTTTGGATGAGGTGGCGGCGCATCTTGATGAAACGCGACGGGCTGCGTTAATAGAAGAACTTCTCGATCTGGGGACACAGGTGTTTATGACAGGGACTGATGCCTCATTATTTGAAGCGTTTAATGGTCGCGCGCAAATGTTTGAGGTGAAAGATTCTCAGCTTAATCAAAGAGAGCTTTAAGATTTTGGTTTGTGAACCACACTAATTCGCAAAGATATATACAAAATTGCAAAGGATAAAAAGGTCAGTAGTAAACCCCAAATAATTCTAAATCCGCCTAATATCTCAGTTAACCGAGAGACGTCACTTACAAAGGGACGGCCATTTACAACCCCGCCTCCGGCAAAGAAATAATCAACTTTGGCGACAGCATCGAGACAGATGGCGATGCTCACAATCAAAGCCCCATAATAAGAGATGCGTGGGGAGGCCTTCCAGGCGAAAATTGCAAATATAAAACATAATCCAAGCAAGGTGGTTCGGGTGAACATATCTCCGGCCCAGACCGTTCCCGTTAGACCAAGCCCGAGAGCCAATAGGATAAGAACCAATTTTCCGTCTCGAAGCTTTCTTAATATTATCAGTAAAATACCGCCCATAATGCTGGGGGCCATCAGACCGGTGATTAGCGTCATAATACGTTGGAAATCGTTATAGGACCCTGTCGTGGCAAGCCCACCAAACCGGCGGGTTACAATAAATTCTTTAAAGACGCCGCCAGACATTTGCGCGCCTAAACCATGGCCCCATTCATGGGCCCATGTCCCCATGAACGAAATAGGCACGCGCAGGTATGGGATACTTGTCGCAAAATAGATGCAGACGACCCATACCCAGAAACGGGCTTGAGTGACGCCGTAATGATTATCTTTGCTTGAGGGTGTTTCCACTTATTTAGAGCTACCAAACCAGCGTTTGAAAAATTTTCCGGCGCCTTTTTTTGTTTCCGTTAGCTCATCACCAATGGCGCCAGCGGCTCCTTCAATTTTATCAGCGACGGGATCGAGGCGTTTCTTGCGAAAGCCCCGCCATTTGAGCCAAATCCAGAGACAGACTAAAAACAGCGCGCCTAAAAATAAAATATTAAACCAGGGAATGAACTTTACATCCGGGCTATCTACTTTTTTAATGTTTAGGGCATTGGGATACATAGACAGATAGGGAATGCGCCAGCCATAATGCCTAATAGAGACCCATTGCGGCGTATCCGTACTGGCGTGCTTATTCCCGAGGCTTTGCGCCTCCGCGTTGAGGTTGCCACTGTCAAATTTCAGATAAAGCGGGGCGTCCTCATTTCTATAAACCCGGGGATTACCATTGGGCCATTCGGCATTGACATAGCGCACGTCTCTATTCTGGCCTGTTTTCGTTTGATCAATTTTTTTATAATCTTCGCGGGATACTTCGATGCCAACGACCTGAACCGTATCGCGCCCGGGCAGATAATAGCAAAGCACGCCGCTCACAAAAATGAGAATGAGGAGTTGAATGAGGCGTTTAATTAAAGTCATGACTAATCCTATGTATTGACGAGATATAGGAGAAAGAGCGTCAGCGCAAAGGGTAGCATATAAACCCCTAATAGCATTTTTGGTTTAAGGCCCCGATTAAACCTCTCCATTTCGGCGGCCATAAATTCTTTTTCGCTGACCTGTGAGCTGTCTTGCTCATATTGGGCTTTGAGTTTGGTGCGTTGTCGTCGTTGGGCTTTAAACCAAAGTGCCACATAGGCGATCGTTAAAGCGACAAATAGCAAAACCAATATACGAAGCCATTTCATTATCTTTTCCTTTTTTTCTTTCGTTTCCTCATATCTTTACGCATACGGCGCCAACCTTCGCGGTCAAAAATCTCATCATCGTCATCATCATCATCGTCGTCATCTTTTTTATAACGTTTCCTGACGCGATATTCAGAGCCGTCTTTTGTCTGAACTTTTTTCCAGCCCACGCGAGCTTTGGCGGATTTTTCAGAATGAACATGATCCGGGTCGATCATATCCGGCTCATCTCCAAACAAGGTCTCACGCGCCCCGACCTTATCCATGACATATTCCTCATGCAGGAAGCGCGCGACATAATCCTTTTTGGCCTCAGACCACTCCTGATAGGCGACATAAAAGGCTTCCTTGTGGCAGATAAATAATTGCCGGAAATCAAGCGGGGTAAGCTCGGCGAGTAGCATATTGACCAAATCCCGATCATCATGTTGCTTGGAGCGGAAGGCGTAAAAATAGCCGTCATGATCCGGTTCGATCCGTGGATATTCGCCGTTCATGGTCGCCCAGCGCCAAATATCCATCAGACCATGATAGGCAGGCGGCATGGCGGACGCATATTCCCGTTCTAATTTGCGTAATTGCTGGCGGGTCATGTCTCCCAGATCGCTTCCATTGGCGGCGGCTGTGCCAATCATGATGAAGTCGATTTTCTGACGAATAATGGCGGCCGTGTCGTCATCTCTATCTGAGACGATCAATTCGATAAGTTTATGATTATAAAGAAAGGCGGCGATTTCCGCACGATCTTCAAATGTCAGCACATTAGCAACTGGAATATCGGACAAGCCTTCATGATGATGTTTGGCGATAACCGTCTTTTGTTTGACATCACGAAACACATAAATACCGCCAAAATGCTCGGTATAATAATTGCCCTGTGCGTAGGTTTGGGCCGTGAGTTTCACGGGATGACGCTGAATATTACCTGTGACTTTGGCCATTTCAATCATATCGGCGATGAGCACATCATCCCACCAAGCATCATCCTTACGCATGAAGGTATCGATTTTTTTTCGTAAGGCTTCGGCGCCTGCCACATGTTCTTTGATGGTGTCGGCTTCGACCTGAATTTGGTTGATGTTAAATAGGTCTTTAGGCGCCGTGATATCAAAGACGGAGTTCATCAACTCTCCGGCGACAGCCTCGCGGGCGGTCAGCGCAAATAGCTCTTCTTCATTTTCTTCAATGAAATGCCGAATGATGTCGCGCGAAGTAGAAAATTTACTGTTGAGTAATGGCGCGGTTTTTTGATCTGTGCTCAGCAATATAAATTGCTGATTACAGCCCTTGGGGTTCAGATAAAGCGTATCGCCAAACTCATCGCCAATCTCGGGCGAATAGCCGGAGATATCAATATGAAACTCGGTCAGCGCGGTTTCCTTACCGGTCAGATGTTTCAGCGCGCGGTTATAGCGCCCGACTAAGGCCTCCGACATGACGGGGATGAGGTTACCAAACATCAACCCCTTTTTGACAAGGCGCATCATGAGGCAAATCCTGCCGCCAGCGAAAACACGCCAATAGCGCTCAGCAATGGCCAACCCACATGTTTGCCTTGGCTCCCGATCAGATCAAACACACCCATGAAGGTAAAACTGCCGCCAATGGCCCATAAGACAATTTTCGATAGGTTTTCCGGGGCGAAGGCGATGGCATATAATATAACCGCCATAGCCATCCACATGATGGATGTCGCATGCCACGCATATCGAACAACAAACCGCCCTAGGTCATTGTCTAAAACAGGGTGGCTACGCGAGTCTAGCAATGGGCCAATCAAGCGGCGCTCACCTATGATGGAATGGGCTAATGAGACCAGAACAAGCGAGACAATTGCAGTTATGATGAGCGCGTTAAACAATTTATAGCTCCCTCTCTTGAGAACT
>CAZPLJ010000009.1:48760-62219 GCA_964587545.1 uncultured Caulobacterales bacterium
ACCATATTATCAATGGCGACTTCATCTGACTTATCGGCATAGCGGAACTCACTATCGGCATAGCGGTTAATTTCCTGCAGGATCATGTCGAGCGTGATGGGTTGGGCGAGATCGCTAATCATGGACTTTTTGGTGTCATAACCCTTGAAGAGGAAAAGATCAGGGTTTTCCATCCATTCATCCGGCAGCTCAAAATCCATGGCGCGGACTTTGATGGCGTCGGTGATGTTTTTAATCGCGCGGCCCGTGAAACGCTCATCCGCCTCTTGAATGGCCTTAAGATACGTCCCGATTTTGGCCATGGTATCAAGCTTGCCGATTTTTTTACTCGTTTGATCATAAACTTTCAAAAGCGCGTCTTCTTGGGGTTTGGAATGGCTATCATAGCTCGCCGCCACCGCCTTTTTAATGGCTTGTGCCGCGTAAAGCTCATGATCCCCTAATGGGATATTATGGTTTTTACCGAGCAGCAGCGCGAAGATATCAATATAGTCCTCACGGGATTTAGGCCCGTCGACCAGAAACCTCGCGGCCGCGCGTTGCCTGAGCGCGTCATCGACATTTTCTGGATAGTTGGAAAACATACCAAAGGTACAATTCCCGCGAACAACCGTATTGGCGCCGGCAAAGCTTTCCATCAAGACGGCTGTGATTTCAAGCTGTCCCGCGCTAGACTGGCGATCGCCGCGCTTACCGGCGAGCTGATCGATATCGTCAATCGTCCCAAAGCCGATCACATTGGGATCAATGACATTGTTTATGAACGCTTTGGCATTTTGAGCGGATTTCCCCTGATAGCTATCAATGCTATCCGTTGAGAGGTTTTGATAGCGAAAGGGATAGTCCACATTTTGACAATAGTCGCTAATCATGCCCGCCATCATTTGAATAAGGGTTGTCTTACCTGTGCCGGGCATGCCGTCGCCCATAAAGGTGAAAACAAAACCGCCAAGCTCGGCAAAGGGATTGAGCTTTCTCTCAAAGTCATAAGCCATCAACATTTTAGAGAGCTTCATGGCCTGATATTTAGCGATATGGTTGCCGATAACCTCATTGGGTTTTTTAAATGACATGACGAGGTTGGAGGATTTCGCGCGTAAGGCTGGCGTAAAGCCGTTAATCTCGAAATTGTCGGCTTCGACCCGGTAAGAGGCTGAATTAAACCCGTCGAGACGTGGTGTGTTTCCGGCGCGCAGCGCCACTTTATCCATAAGTTGTTCAAGGAAGGCCGAAACCACCGGGATGAGCTTTTCATCGCCGTCAGCGAAAATAGATAAGTCTTGGTCCAACTCCCATAGCGCGCCTGTAAGGGCCGCTTGCGGATTATCGGTTAGCACTTCTTCAACATCGCCCACATCAATCGTGATGTCCGAGGCGTCCGCGTGAAAGTTGGACATAAGAAAGCTCGCCATATTGGCAAAAACATGAAGACTAATCAGGGCACTTGCCGCGAGTAGTTCACTAAACTCACCGGATTTATTGGCAGGGAGTTTTCCCGCAAGATTATCTTTCATGAGTTCCGACAAACCCGTCTGATCGGCATATTGATCTGATACGACCATAGATACGGCCAGCGCACGGCGTAGGGCCGTTAAGACACCCGCCTGCATAGGGGAAGTGATGGGGTCGTTATCATCGACCGATAAAATCCGGTTCATCACATGCACGCCTTCGGGGCGGGCTGTAGATTTTGTTACAAGCCCCGGCGTGGTTGAGCGAAAGCGGCGGCGGGTTGCTGTGCCCGATGATTTTTCCGTTGTGCGTTGAGGGGATTTGGCTTTGGCCAAGCGCGGCGTGTGATCAAAGCCGTCAAGCAGACTATTGGCCGCCGGATATTTGGCGGTGATCAGCTCTTCTTTGAGTTCCATTAAGTCAGATGTTTGAGACATAACTTACCTATACTACCTATAGCTCAGTATTTCGCCGGACTTGCCGACAACATATTTACGGTGGCCCCGAAATGTGGGCGGGTTTTTTTCTTCCATCACCTGATAGGCGCGGTGAGGAATGATCAAAGAGCGTCTTATATCCGTCGCACCTTCATCGGCTTGGCTGGCATATTTATCTAACGTATAAATTTCGCGCTGGGCTTTGCCGAACAAACCGGTCTTTTCCATTTTGCTCGACTCAGAGATCAAGGTTTCCACCGTCCAAGCCAGCGCCCAGTCCAGACCCGGTTCCCCCGCTGCCTCAGATAGGACGGCGCGTAACGGACCATGTTGTTCGGTGAAATTATGGCTATACATAGGCCCGAGGTGAAAGCGGCGCAAAATTTTGGGATGTAGATCATTAAAGTCGGCGTCAAAGCCGCGCGCAATCGTGACGAGTTTTAAGTCTGCCATGCTTTGTGCCATGAGCTGGTTTTTGACGCGCGGCCAACGGCGTTCATCACCGGGCAGGGCCTTTTTGCCTGTGTCTTCCAGCTTCATCAAATAGATGGTCGGGACATTTGTGGTGCTGTCATATTTCGCCCAATAGATGAGATATTGTTTGAGCTTTTGATCAACCTTTTTACCCGTCCACATAATCTGAGGGTCGTTTTGTGAGAGGAACAGTTCGGCGTCTCTGAGATATTCGTAATAGATGCGCTGGCTCATGGCATATTGCAGCTCGGTCGGCGCCGTTTGCTCTGTCAGGATATGATTGACCATATCCTTTTTGATGCGCGTTTGTTCGGGCAAAGATTTAAGATGATCTTCAGCCTGCATGGCATCAGATGCCATTTGCAAAATCTCGCCAAAGATCGGGAAGCCGCTATCGGATTTATCAATCGATAAAAGTTTAGCGTTGAGATTACTAACTCGATTGGCCATCAAAAATTTATAAGAAAGAGCTGTGAAGGTATGGGATAGACCTTCAAGATATTCCTGAATGATGGCGGCTTCAGGTACGCTGATCAGGCGTTCTTTGGCTGATAATAAAGCCACCTGATCCAGATGCTTGATGATGCGCTCAAACTTGGCGAAATATCGCCGTGTCGCGCGGGCGTCTTCTAAGACCCGATGATCATAGGTGAGTGTGTCGACCGCTGGAATATCCCCAATCCTTTTTTATTTCTCTCTTCCAAAACATATAGGGATTATTGGGAGTTTTTCAATTTAGAATAGGTCGATTTTTGTTCGTTTTTTGGGGGTCATGTTCGAGACATGGAGAAATAGCTCACAAAGCCCACGAAAAGTTCCCGCCCGACCTTGGACTGGGTGTCAATTCGGCGCTGGAAGATGTTTATTTGCTAGGTCAGGAAATAGAGGCGCAACCGGACAATCTGACGGAAGCGGCAAAAACTTATGAAAAAACCAGATTGCCGGAATCCCAGGCTTTGACGCGTCTGGTAAGGACCGTCTTCCCCCATCAATATAGACATGTGCCCTGGCGGTTTAATTTCTCTCTGGCCAAGCTTTTAGCTCAGATTGGACTTGCCCGCATATCAGGGGGTCTCATTGATGAGCCTACCTTCCGGCTATCTCAGGACGAGCGCATAACTTACACCCAGCTTGAGCGCCGAAGAATTATGACGGATGCCACATTTTACGCCATCCTAGTCGGTTCAATCGTCGGCCTATATTATCTGGTCCGGCTTATTTTCTAACCCAGATCAGCTTCGCCATAAGCGTTTTTGTCATGCTTATCGATAATTGCGGCAAAGCGGCGGGCAAAGCGCTCATCAGCTTTGGCTTTTTCTTCCAGCACTTTACGTGCAAAGACGATATGGTCTTCATGTTTTTCCATCATATCAGCCATATGGCTATTCGTGGCGGCGCCAATAGCAGCCATAGCTTGCTGGGCCTCTTTATCTGTCTGAACACCAATCTCGTTGATCTTATGGGCGACATCCTGCTGTTGCGCAGTTTTCAAAGAGCTTGTCAGCGCATCATACAGCACGACACGCTGTTTAGTGTCGGTTTGAAGCTTATTAATTAGCACCATCTGAGTGGCCGCTTGGTTTTGTAAGCTGTCGATCCAGGTTTTGCCTTTTTCAATATAGCGCTCAAGTGTTTGGCTTTCCGCCAGCTTGACCTGCTCTAATTGAGCCAGTTCATTATGCTTTGTATTTAGCTTGGCGAGCTCGCTCTCAAGCTTGGTACGGGCCTTGGCATCTGTCTCTACGGAAATTTTGCCTTCAAGCTGGATGATCTGCGGATCGAGAGCCGCGAGTTCTGATTTGACAGTCTCAAGGGCTTCGACAGCAGCTTCACGTCCAGACAATGCACCTTCCAGATTGGTCTCGACGCGGCCCTGGTGGCTTTGCAGTGAGGTAAGCTGGTCTTGCAGCATCTTGGTGATGACATTGGACTTGCCAATGAGGTCTTGGAGCTTAGATTCAATTGTAGCCTGACGGATACGCTCAGAACGCATGCTTTCGGCGCGCTTTTTGGAAAAAATGCCGACAATGCCTTCCCAAGTTGTCTTGGACCGCATTTTGTCAAACTCTTTAGAAAAGCCAGAGGTAACATCGTCTAATCCCAAAATCAGATCAGCGATATTGCCATTCATCATATCCGTATGGGCGTGAACGGCATCGAGCGTGGCATTTTCGATATCAATCGTAATGTCTTGTCCGCTATCAAGTTTGACTTTTGCAGTTTCTATCGCGCTCGTTAATTCGGCGATTTTTGCTTGCGCTTCAGCGACTTCTTTTTGTGATTTTGCGATTTGCTGGTCAAAGCTTGACATATATATTCCCCATTTCTGTTACCTCTATATGTAGGAAGAATGGAGTAAGGTTTCAATCTGTAAAGACGAATTTTCGTTAGTTAACCCCGATAAGGCGAGATGTTTATCGACAAAAACTCTTTGAATTTTGTGGAAGTGCCTTAACGAAATCAAATAAATCAGATTTTAGCGAGGCCTCATCATCAAAGTATCGCGAGAGCACTTTGACGACTTCGGTATGTCCTAACTCGGGATATATTTTGACGTCAGCCTGTCCGCCTCGAGCGATAATTTTTTCGGCAAGCCTCTCGGAACTTTGTGGGTACACCGTATCGTCCTTGCCGCCATGAAGGAATAATACGGGCGGGGAGGGTTTAAGTGCGAGATGAAGAGGTGCGTCCGTTGTCGTAAAACGATCCGGAAAAATTGTGATATAAGGCTCTTCTTTTAGCGGAACGATGCCTGTTGGCCCGGCAAGGCTGACAATGCCTGCAATATGACGGCAAGTATCCACACCTTCTGCTTGTAAAAATTGCGGATCAAGACCTGCCATCAAGACATTATATCCTCCGGCTGAATGACCCAATATAACCAGAGGGCGATCCGGATATTGTTTTGCCGCCCAGGCGATGGATTTGGCCGTATCCGTTACAGGGTCAGGATAGGCGATGCCGGGATATAAACGATAATTCGGAATAATCGCTGTATAGCCTTCTGTGGTGAAAGCCTCCCCGATGAATTTATAAATGTCTTTACTGCCATCCGTCCAGCTACCGCCATGCACAAATATAAGGACGGGTGTGTCGGGTCGAGGCGTTTTGGGGTTATAAATATCAAGTTCAAAGCGTGGATTGTCACCGAAGGATGTGCTTTTTTGTAAGTCAAAGCCGCTCGAAGGGGTGATATTGTTCAGGATGCTCACGGGCGCAAAGGCAATTATGCTGATGATAATGGCGAGCAACAGACCGATAGATATCATGACGCGTTTCATATGTGTCTATTACCTCTGAACGCGTGTGTTTTTCCAGTCACATTTATATGATTATCGCAATCGATTATTTCCCAATGCAAAATCGAGAGAAGATTTTATCAAGCACGGCCTCAATATCGGTTTCTCCCGCCAGCTCTTTAATCGCATGAAGCGCGGCTCTAATATCATCGCCCGCCAGCTCCGGGGCATTGACGAGTTGGGTTTGCGCGCGGTTAAGCGCCTCATGAGCACGAGATACACAATCTTTATGTCGGGCTCGGGTGAGACCGGCTGTTTGAGAGATCGGGAATCGGTCCGCAATTAAATCTGTTAAAGCCTGTTTAAATGTTGCCATTCCTTCGCCGGTACTGGCGCTGATCTTATACGTATTTTCGATAAGAGGGGGTTTCAGATTTTCGTCAATGTCCTTATCTGATTTATTGATCAGCAAAATATCTTTGTCTTTCAATATATCAGACCAGTCTTCAAGCTTCGATCCGTCACTACCGTCAATCACAGCCATTCGGATATCGGCCGTCTTGGCTTTGTTCAGGGCGCGTCTTACGCCTTCAGACTCAATAATGTCATCACTGTCTCGCAGGCCTGCCGTATCAGATAACCGAACGGCCAATCCGCCGATGACCATATCCACATCAATCACATCCCGTGTAGTTCCGGCAATATCCGAAACAATAGCGGCATCACGTCCCGCGAGCCAATTCAGCAATGTGGATTTACCCGCATTGGGCGGGCCGATTATGGCAATCTCAATACCGGCGCGAATACGCTCGCTCGTTTTGGCGTTGTCTAAGGCCGTTAACATAGACACCTTTGCAGACTCGATGGGCCCATAGGCGCGGTGCGCTAAAACATCCGGTACATCGGCCTCGTCCGGAAAATCTATTTCACCTTCGATTGAAGCGAGCGCGTCAATCAGATGTAAGCGCCAAGTTTCATAAAGCGTTTTTAGACCGCCCTGCATTTGCCGGAGCGCTTGTTGATGCTGCCCGCTAGTTTCCGCGTCAATCAGATCGGCCAGACCTTCGGCTTCGGTTAAGTCCATACGTCCATTATCAAAGGCGCGCCGGGTAAATTCTCCAGGCCCTGCCTGTCGCGCGCCAGCCGCCAATAAAGCTTCCGCCATGAGTTCGATAACGGCCGGGCTCCCATGTGTATGAAACTCGGCGACATCCTCTCCGGTGAAACTGCCGGGCCCCGGCATCCACAATAAAAGCCCTTCGTCAATAAGAGACCCATTGGCCTGTTTAAATGATCTTAGAACGGCGTCATGCGATTGGGGCAAAGGTTTTTGTGTCAGGCTTTGGATAATATCTGCGCTTGCGGGTCCGCTGACGCGAAATACGGATACGCCTGCACGTCCCGCTCCGCTGGCTAGAGCAAATATAGTCTCATTCGTCATGAACGCCTTTTAAGGACAACTCGCGACGAAGGCAAAGATGTAATGGGTTTATAATGCCGCCATTCTGGCGCTTCTCAAGGAGCGTTCGACAGATCTAATATAATCAAGAGTTTCGACTTCTTTATGTATAATGTTGGGCGACTTACAACTCGGTATAGTTAAGTGCCCTTCATGGATAATCCTTAAGTCGAAATTGCGTGGATCTTTTTCGGTTTGAATATAGTGTTCAAAAACCTCAGCTTGTGGGCCTTCTAATATTTGAAGGATCGTATTGTCCTTATAAAGAACTATACCTCTTATGTCTTCGTTTGAATGGGTTTCACACATTTCTTGTAAATGTTCGGATACATCCACTTTGCTCGAAATACGCCCTGTAAATGCCAGTTGATAGATCATGTGTTATGCGGCCACAATAATATGGTTCCCCGGGAGTTTTTGAATGCCGTAAAGCGTGTCGATTGTGTCTAGCATAGAGGTCTTACTAATCAGTTTAATGTCGAGATAGCTGTCGGTGAAACTGCGTTCTCTCATCAGAAACACGCCGATAAGCTTTATATTATAATGCCGGGGGTCGGGTCTAATACGATGATAGAGACGGGTTATCTCGGCTCGGCCGCCTTCAAGAAACTGTAAAATCTTTTTGTCATTGTATAATAATGTTCCCGTTATCCCGCGACGTTGATTGTAAACTTGGGCGCGTGATGCGATTTTATCCAGCATGTCCTGTGTCACGTCGGGGATAAATTCACTACGAAAAGCTAATTTATAAATCACTACATTCTCAAATTCTCCCACATACCGTCATACCAATATACTCTATATGGTTGCAATTTAGTAAATCGCTATCAATTAAGCTTACCCAAGGCGGCCTGACGCTTCTGGCTTGCAAACTCTTTAATTCGCGCACATATTCTAATTATTGAGAGCGGTATGAATTTAAACCAGATTACGATTGGTGTCACGAATGTTCCCAAGGCGATTAGTTTTTATGAAAGCTTGGGGCTAATCTGCATTGTCCACACGCATGACGCTTACGCGCGATTTGAATGTCCGGACGGTGAGGCGACCTTTTCTGTTCACAAAGTGGATGAAGTTATAGCGGGGTCAACACTGCTCTATTTTGAGGTAGACGATGTTGATGCCGTAATTCAAGGGCTTGATGTTCCCACAGACTCTCCGCCCACAGATCAAAGCTGGCTCTGGCGCGAAGCCCGCATTCGTGATCCTTTTGGCAATAAGCTCTGCATTTATCACGCCGGGGAAAACCGAAAAAATCCGCCATGGCGTAAGGCTGGCCCGTGACCCATTCGTCTGCCCTATGGAGAGAAGCTATGATCCGGTATATCACTGTGTTTTTGAGCTGTTGCGTTTTCATCTTATCCGGATGTCAGTCTCCGGTCACGGAGACGCAACCCGTCTATACGCAAACCATTTATCTCGTACGCCATGCGGAGAAACAAACAGGCGATGACCCGCAATTGACCGAGGCCGGGCAGGCCCGCGCTATGGCGCTTATGGATAAACTCAAAGATAAGAGCGTGGATTATATATATTCCAGTGATACACGCCGGACGATCGCGACGGCCCGACCTTTGGCCGATCATCTAAACACAGACATTACGCTTTATGACGCGCGCGATCTGGAGAGCCTCGCCATAGAGCTCGCCGCCGCGCCAGGCGTATATCTGGTCGTCGGGCATTCCAACACCACGCCACAGCTTGCGAGCCTGCTAGCCGGCGGAGATATCGCCTATATGCCGGAGACAGAATATGACCGCTTCATTGAGATCAATCTGGGTGACAATGGCAATGCGGTCAGGGCTACCTCGCGGTTCGGGGCACGGCCATGATAAGTTTGCCGCGCCTATTCCAGACATCATGATCCATGAAGAGATCAGAGATATCATTAAGTCTAACTAAGAGGATCAATGCAGTATGAAAAACCCCTTTGCCTCTAAACCGGCTACGCGTCAGCGCATGACTAATCAGCGATTAGGGGAGCTCATCGGTGAGCTGGGCGATGACGTGCAAGGGCGACCCGGCTATTGGCAGTTTAATATTCAGGGGCGTGATCTCTTGGTTATCACCGATGAGAGCCATAACCGCATGCGGATCATTACGCCTGTTACTTCTGAGGAACAACTCGACGCGGCTGAGCTGTCACGATTGCTTCATGCCAATTATGACCGGGCGCTGGATGCCAAATATGCCTTATCCAACGGCACGCTCTGGTCTGTCTTTACCCATCCGTTGGAGGAGCTCACCGATGAGCAATTTATTGGTTGCGTCGGACAGGTCGCCACGCTGGCGGATAATTTCGGGACAAGCTATGCCAGCAGCGGCCTGCTTTTTGGCGGGGGATCATAAGCGCCGGGCTGGAGGAAAATATTTTGGATAAACCATCAGACTTATCCGTTGATCTATATTGGTCGTTTCGAAGCCCTTATAGCTATTTGGCGACGCCGAGGCTGCGTGATCTCGCGCGGGACTATGCCGTGACCTTTCATGTAAAGCCCGTCTATCCGCTCGCCATTCGAACGCCGACCTTCTTTGAAGAAAATGATCCGCTTTGGCTTCCTTATATGATTAAGGATGTTTTCCGCATTGCCCAGATGAATAAAATTCCTATGGGTATGCCACAACCTGATCCGGTTATACAGGACTTAACCACGCGCAAAATCGCTGATGAGCAACCGCATATTTATCGCCTCGTACGGCTCGGCACACTGGCGGCTGAACGCGGCATGGGTCTTGAGTTTATCTATCAAGTTAGCACGTTAATTTGGTCAGGCGAGGTTAACTGGACGGATGGTTCACACTTATCGGACGCCATTGCCCGCGCAGGTGGCGATCTATCAGACATGGACGCAACCATTAAAACAGATAAAGACCGCCTCGAGGCCATTATTTCAAAAAACCAGACCGACCAAAGGATTGCGGGTCATTGGGGCGTACCGCTCATGATTTTTAACGATGAGCCCTTCTTTGGACAGGACCGAATTGACGCTCTGGTCTGGCGGATGGAGCAAAACGGATTGAGACAAAGAGAGAATGTCTCAGGCTAGAGGATATTCCTCTGCCAGCCGGGGTGATGTCGGAGATAACTTTACGTCAGGCCTAAAACCCCCTATACAGCCAATAACCGAGGAGCGCCATTGAGTTGGCTGAGACGTATCCTTTGAACTTGATCGGGATAATGCCCGCGTAAAGGACGGATAATGAATTTAAAACACATCAGCATAGCGACTGTTGGGATAAGTCTGGCTTTATCAGTACCCGCCTTCGCTTCGCCTGAACACTGCCAGCCCGCGATGGGACTAGTCGACAAGACATACACAGCATTATACAATATCTGTGCGTTTGGCACGGATGAGGATATTCGTCTGTTCTGGGGCGAAAAGGGTAAGAATTACGGCTCTTTTAATGCGCTAAATAAGGCGCTTGCCAAAGACAAGACGACGTTAAAGTTTGGGATGAATGCCGGCATGTATCACACGGATCGATCCCCGGTCGGTTTATATATTGATGAGAACGGGACCAAGACAAAGCTTCAAACTGGGGCGAGTCATGGCAATTTTGGACTGGTACCCAATGGTGTGTTTTACCGCGACGGCGAGGGTTACGGTGTCATGGAAACGCTGGCCTATCAGTCGGCAGGTCTGTCTCCGAACTTTGCCACGCAATCCGGGCCCATGTTGGTGATAGACGGTAAGCTGCATCCAAACTTCAGAAAAGAGTCCACGTCTAAACACATACGTAACGGAGTGGCTGTTCACCCAAACGGGAAAACCGTCTATTTCGTCAAATCCGAAGTACCGATGAATTTTTATGATTTCGCCACAATTTTTAAAGATGAGCTGAAAGTAAAAAATGCTCTTTATCTGGACGGCGTAATTTCGCGAATGTTTGATGCGGAGTCAGGCCGCAATGATATTGGCGCATCTATGGGCCCCATAATTGGGGTTGTTCAGCCAAAGACACACACTATCCCTGCACACACTATCTCTGCCGCTTCTCATCAGGCTCATGCCCATTACATCGCTAATGCAGGCGTCATGGCGGAAAGTAGCCAGACCAAAATCCTGTTTGATCCGTTTCAGTCGAGCGGCTTTGGCGTTTATCAGGAACCTCTCGATGAAGACATAGAGGCTTTGATGGCCGGTGAGGGCGACTTTGCCGACATAGCGGCTGTCTTTGTCAGTCACGCCCATAGCGATCATTTTAGTGCCCCCCAGATGATTGCCTATATGACGGCGCAGCCTGAAGTTCATATGGTCGCGCCCATCCAAGCCCTTGAGATGATGCAAAAGGATGAAAGCTGGGACGAGGCGCTTGAAGCCCGCATGACCTTGATTGATTTGGAGTATGGGGACGCGCCGCAAACCATAAAGCTTCCCGGAATTGAGGCGACCGCCGTGCGCATTGCCCATGCCGGATGGCCCGCCCCGCGCCGTATCACGGTTCAAAATATGGTCTACCGTGTGACTTTGGATGATGACGTGACGGTGATGCATATGGGAGACGCCGATCCTCGCCCGCAACATTATCATCCTTTCGTCGAGCATTGGCAAAAGACACGTACAGATACCGCCTTTCCGCCCTATTGGTTTATGTTGGGGAGAGTCGGCCCGGCCATCTTGGATTATTATTTAAATGTCGAGACGGCCATTGGCGTACATGTGCCGCTGGAAATTCCACAAGACCTCAAAGCGACGGAGAAAGACTATTTCTCTATCCATGGTGAGACCCGCCCAATTGGTCAGGAACACACGCATGATCAATGACGAGGTTAGACATATTATTGAGCTGGAGCTTGCCGAGGGTGAGGAATTGTTGGGGACTGAAAGGAGCGATATATATGAAAAAAGATGATGAGATAAAAGCTTTTTTAAAAAAGTTTGAGGATGATTATTTTCACGCAAAGTCCTTACCTGTGGATGTTCAAAAGCTGATTACGCATAAATTGAAAAACGGTCTTGATAGAGTGTTTCATACTATCGATGTTAAATTACGCGAAGATGGCGATACTTACTCTTTAATTTCACATGATTATCTAAATGATAGAGACCGCGGGAACCTCCATACTATGGCAAATGTACAAGCCATGGATGAGATTTCTGATAATATGGGAATTATTGCATATGGGAACTCTTATCCAGAAGGTGTGATTGGATATTGGCCAATGGATTCAAATAATCCCGCTTTGTTTTCTATGGATACAGAAGGGCAATATCATTTATGTCTTGGAGAGACCTTCTTAGAAACAGTTTATTTTGAAGCAGTCGTAAATGATTATCAAAAAGGTAAAACTGAATGCATGGAATTATTCACTGAACTGAATATTCCATTTCAGGCTGATATCAGCGCTGATGATATTTGGCAGCAGGTTAAGTTGAGAAAAATGGCACTTGATAACCATCCGCAAGAGGAACGTGACAAACGTTATTCTTTAATATTATCGGAGCCAGATAAAGTTGTGGGTTATCGCCCTATAACCCCTAAGTTAGAAACATCTCAATCTAAGTCTAAATTTTGGCAATTTTGGAAACGTAAATAAATAAGACACCTCGAGAATCATTAAGGAAGTCCGTCATGAATAAAATAACTGACCCATCCGAGTTTAAAACTCCCGAAGTCACAACCGGCCCGCTGCCGGCCAGCACGAAGGATTACACCAACCCGACGGCCGCGCCGGATATCCGTGTGCCGCGCCGCCTGATCGCGTTGCATCCAAGCGCGAATGAGCCGGATGTCCCCGTCTATGACACGTCCGGTCCCTATAGTGACCCCAGCGTTGAGATTGACGTGGAAAAGGGCCTCGCCCGTCACAGAACGGCTTGGATATTAGAGCGCGGCGGCGTGGAAGAATATGAAGGCCGCGAGGTCAAGCCCGAAGATAATGGCGGCGCGAGCGGCAAATATCTCGCCCGTGAGTTTCCGGTGCGTAACAATCCTTTGCGCGGCAAGCCCGGCGAGATGATCACCCAATATGAATATGCCAAGGCCGGCATCATCACCAAGGAAATGATCTATATTGCCGAGCGCGAAAATCTGGGCCGTCAGGAAATGCTGGACAACGCCGCCGATAAAGTCGCTGCGGGCGAAAGCTTTGGCGCGGAAATCCCCGCCTTTGTCACGCCGGAATTTGTGCGCGATGAGGTGGCCCGTGGCCGCGCGGTCATCCCGTCCAATATCAACCATCCCGAGCTAGAACCGCAAATCATTGGTCGTAATTTTCTTGTTAAGATCAATGCCAATATCGGCAATTCGGCGGTGGCGTCATCGGTTGAGGAAGAGGTCGATAAAATGGTCTGGGCCACGCGTTGGGGCGCAGATAATGTGATGGATCTCTCAACGGGTCGTAACATCCACAACACACGCGAATGGATCATCCGTAACTCCCCCGTGCCCATCGG
>CAZPLJ010000010.1:0-17839 GCA_964587545.1 uncultured Caulobacterales bacterium
AATCTTCCTGACTTTGTGGGGCGTCTATCTTAACTTCATTTTTTGACACATTATCGCATGACAAAATCGTCAAGCTTAAGCCGATCATAAAAAGCTTTTTAAAAAACATAATAAGGTAGCGCCTGATTAAAACTATTTCATTGAAACGGGAGACTAATAGACAGTTGAGACTCAAGGAGTCAAACAATATGTACACGGAAGGTGTAAAAATTGTGTCTTATTTCATCCCGTTTAAAATGTGGAAAGGGCGTGGGTAATTGTGGTGCCCGTAGGTGCTTCCGTCCAAAAATTACTTTTCAATTATATTGACCTGAAAGTCAGAAATCAAAACTTTCATATTTGATGCACCCCGTACCGGATTAGTCGAAAATCTAACATTCTTAACAATGTTTTGGTCTGCAAACTTTGTTGTTTCCAGATCGTCAATATCGTCCAACGAGAAAATATGAGAGATATTGTATACTTTACCTAATTCAAAGTCTTCTTTGATAAGTTTTGCAGAAAAATGCTTATCGCTTGTCGGGGCTTTATTTTCATCTAGCGACCAAGCTACAATATCAAAATAAGGTTCTGATTTGGATAGATCTCCCTCTAATATTCTAAACTCTACAGAAACTTCAAAGGCCTCCTGGGGTTTAACAGGCACAGGTTCAATATAGCTAATACGATCCGTTGGGGAATTGAATGTCATTGATAAACCATTGGACCGTATTTCAACCAAATCAGACGAATCAATGGGCGCTGCTGTTGTGCCTAGCCCTAACTTCGAGAAATCCAAATTACTCGTCTGAAGTTTCACCGTGTCATTTTTCGTCTCTTTTTTTGTTTCAGCCGGGGCTTTGATATCCGGATTATCGGTTTCGGGCGTATAAGCGGTTGAGATTTTACGGTACAAATAAATATCGTCTTTATTGGCGTCTCTCATCATTTGCAATAGCTTCGGGCTTTCTTCTAGATCTATTTTTTTGCTGACATTTTTGCGGGCCTTTGTGATTTCTAATGCAATATCTTCTTTTAATAGTCGTTTTTGTAATTCTGTCATTGCATCATTAAAGTTCTCCACACACCCTATGACACCCGTTTTACGAAAGATTGATGCCGCATGCAGCGCTCGGTCGATTTCTGATTCACCCTTACTCCCTATTGTAGCTAAACGAGCTGTATGAAAGTTGCGGCATTGACGATCTCGCGGCTTGCTAAGTCTAGCTTTCACATACCCTTCAAGATCATATTCTTTGGCCAATTTTGCCCCCCAAGTGTCAGCATCTTGTTTTGCCTCAAAACGATAAGCTGACCTAATACGAGCGATCGGGTCTCTCAATAGGATTATTGGGATTACTTTTACTCCCTTTACATTTGGGATAGGGCCAACCATCGTATGAGACGAGTAGGCAATAGCTTTGGGGGATTGCCTAATCCAGTCTTCAACCGCCTCTGTATTGTTATTGTTATTCGTTTTGAATTCTTTGGTCACCCAATTGTTGCCAAAGTTTTTTTTCAAAATCGCATCGAGTGATGTTCCCGCATTTTTAAACAAATGATAATGTAAGATGATGGTTCGCAAACTATGCGCCCTCGGTGCTTAATGCTATTGATTTGGTTATCATACTATCACAACCATGATCAGACAAACCAAAATGTTATACATATTCTATCACATTATCAGCACTAGCAGAGACTAGCATAATCCCAACCTAGACTAAAAATAGGTTTTCGACAATGACACCTTCTAACAAATTGACCTCCGTTAATTCTTACCTTTCTGGTGGAAATCATACCGTTAATGGATGGGGTGCATACCTCATCTATGGCACGCATTTGACCACTCTATAACAATGATTGGCGACGGCACGATAGCAGAATTTGCGTTTTTGAAGGCAAGTTCTCTATAGGGCTCGCAATACCTAGTGTTCGCCAATTCCGTATTTAGTCACCTATCTGAAGCGTCTACGCGCTACACATTGGGTGAGTTAAGCCGTATAACCAAACCTGGCGGTTTTGTCGTTTGTTCGGTGCTGGAAAACCTCAAGCCGATAGCTTTTATAACAGGGAAGCTACGGCGGAATGGATACAAAAAGTTCTTGGCCCATATAACGCAATGGAAGAACAGCTTTCACAAAACGGATTAGTTTGGGAGGCACCAAAAGATGTGAAAATTGCGGCATAACAATCGTTAGCCATGATTGGTTTTCTAAACTATACTACGACAATAAATTGTCCCATGTTACGTCTGTTCGGGTAAATCAAAATTATAAGATTGGAATAAAAGTGACCTGATACAAACTTGCACACAGTTTGCACAAACATTCAAAAGAAAATAAAAAATGAGTTTGTTGAAGCGATCAGCCTGTATTTTATCGGCTGCTAGCTGTTGACTCATTGAATGTACTAAAATATTGCTCCCAAACTGGGGCGCAAATATGACGAAAATAGCTAATATGACAGACACTCAACTCACCGAAGGGATAAATCATATTATCCTATCCAACAACCAAGTCTTTGCTAATGTCAGCGAGAAATTGGCTAAGAGAGAGCTTTTATTAGACATAGACTCAACTATAGCTCACATGAATCCCGTCCAGGATTTTGATCTCTCCAAATATACAAGAACTGAGTTCTCTTTTAATGAAAACGCACCTTTAATATACGACGGAAAGACTAAGCTACAGGCATCGATTAATGGCAGCAAGGCCTGGATGATCGATGGCTTGAAAACGCTTCAAGTCAAATTTCCGCCATCGGTAAGATCGTTAGGCCTCGCATGTTCGAAGGAGCTTAGCTTGCCCGCTAGCAAGACAGACGCTTACTTCAACGCTAAGCTCGCAATTCATCGCGCCGAGGCCGCGTTAAAACTGCATATTTTTGATCATGATTCTCAAAAAACGGTTACAAAAACAGTCGCATTTGATCCGAATAAACGTGGTGGAAAAACAGCAGATAAGTATCAAGACGTGAAAATTGAGCTGCCTTCGTCACCAGCATCAAAAACGCTTAAAGTTGAATTGTTTGTTAATAAGGGTATCGAACAAGCCAACGCCGGTGACTCATATATATTTATGTGCAACCCTCATATCAGTTCGCAGCGAAACGCTCAGGGTAGCCCCGAAATAGGATCCATACATCTAGCCAATAAACAGCATAAAGCTAGCTCGAAGACGCAATGGCTAATGGGGCATTTACCCAAAAAGTTCACTCAGGGCAGTAAGGTATCATTAGTTACAGATAAAAAAGATATTATATTGCTCTCTGCTGATACCAAAGAAGCTACAATACATTCCTCAAATGGACACGAGATTGTCGCCTCGGCATCTCAGGAAGACGATTACGCGATATTTATTGACGGGAATTTCGCGGGCGTTGAGCGGCTTGACGGAAGTCCAAGGAACATCAGAGTTCCCCGTAAGTTTTTTAAAGACTATTATGCGCATATAGCCATTAAGGATCAGTTTGGGCTACAATGCTTTGCCGAAACATTTGTTCTCTTACCATGGAACATGACCCCCGTGAGCATTCTCCAACAAGAGACTCAAAACGGGCTTCCCGCAAGTATATTGGCGCAAACCCCGCACAGATATGAAAGTCTAAAAGCTCACTTAGGAAACGAAAACTTAAGTCCGGCGGAATTTAAACAGTTATTATACGCGCTCGAGATAGTTGAAAACGGCCATAAAAATGTAGAGCTAAAACCACTGAAATTCCCTGTTCACAAGAAACCGGAAGTGTCGGTTATCATTCCTGCTCACAATAAGGTTGAAGTTACTTACTTATGCCTTTGTAGCCTTCTTATTGCGCAAAATACGGTAAGTTTTGAAGTCATCGTGGTTAACGACGGATCGGAGGATGAAACCACAAAATTGGACAAAATTGTCAAAGGCATAACGGTTCATCACAACAAAACTGCAGAGCGCTTTATCAAAGCATGTAATAAAGGCGTAAGCTTAGCCAAAGGCAAATATGTCGTATTGCTCAATAACGACACAGAGGTCACACAAGGGTGGCTAGATGAGCTCGTGGAAAGTTTTAGTCGTTTTGACAATGTTGGCTTGGCCGGATCAAAGCTTTTATACCCAAATGGAGAATTACAGGACGCTGGAGGGATCATTTGGTCAACTGGCAATCCCTGGAATTACGGGCGTGGTATTAGCCCTCAAGATCCTCGTGTAACTTATGCAAGGCAAGCCGATTATCTGTCTGGCGCAGCCATGATGACCACCAAAAAAATATGGGATGAGGTCGGCGGTCTTTCAAGTTATCTTGAGCCCATGTATTTTGAGGATACCGATTTTGCATTCAAAATTCGCGATGCAGGATATAAAACCTATTTCGTACCAAGTTCCATTGTATATCACTATGAAGGCATGACGAGCGGACGAGATGTCACCAAAGGTTATAAGAGATTTCAAGAAATAAATCGTCCCAAATTTAAAGAAAAGTGGCACTTAGCGTTTAAGAACTTTTCGAAAGATGGCGATAAGCCTGATCTTGAAAAAGACCGAGGGATAATTGGCCGAATTCTGTTTATAGATTATGCCACACCGCGACCAGATATGGATGCTGGTAGTTTTGCGGCTATTCAAGAAATAAAGCTCATTCAATCTATGGGGTACAAAGTGAGCTTTATCCCAACAAATATGGCTTATATGGGCAAATATACAGAAGAGCTGCAAAAAATGGGAGTCGAAACCATCTATGCCCCATTCTTCTTATCCGTGAATGAGTACCTAGAAAAGCATGCGTCAGAATTTGATAGCTTCTATATAACGAGATATTATGTGGCTCAAGATTTTGTAGATCAAATTAGTATGCTCAACCCAAATGCCAAAATCATTTTCAACAATGCAGATCTCCACTTTCTCAGAGAGCTCCGTTCAGGTTTACACAAAAACGATAAGGCGCTCATTGAAAAAGCTTTGGAAACCAAGGAACAAGAAATTTCGGTGATCAAGAAGGCAGATGTTACAATTTCTTATAATTATCTAGAACATTCTGTGATACAATCTCACTCAGCTGAGCCTCTCAATATTCATCGCTGTCCATGGGTTGTAGACATCCCAAAAAATATACCCACGCGGTCTAAGCGCAAAAACATGTCTTTCCTCGGAAGCTTCAGACATTTTCCAAACAAAGAAGGTCTGGAATGGTTCTCAGATAACGTTATGAACCGAATGTTAGAGAAGCATCCTGATATTCATCTTGATATTTACGGTTCTGGAGTCACAGAAGAAATTAAGACTGAACTCAACGCTAAAAACGTGATGGTCAAAGGCTTTATTGAAGACGTTGCCGAGGCCTATAATCAATACGCTGTTTTTGTATCCCCGTTATTGTCTGGCGCTGGAATGAAAGGAAAGGTTTTAGGGGCCTTGGCCTATGGCATCCCCTCCGTCATTTCGCCAATATCCGCCGAAGGCATTGGTCTAAGACATGAAAAAGAATGCCTAATAGTTGAAACTCCAGATGAATATATTGACGCAATTATCAGATTATATAACGACAATGATCTCTGGAGTGCTATTTCTAAAAACTCACGAGAATTTTGTAAGAAAAACTACTCGTTCGCAAAAGGTCGAGAACTTATGATAAAGGCCTTCAGGTCTGTTGATTTATTTTCCGAGCCATAAAGGATTGGAAAAACCCTAGACTTTAAATATGCCAATAAGAAAACGGTGTGTTTCTGAGTGATCTAGGCGACCATGTCATTTTTGATAGTGTAGCATTGTGCCTAGTACTTCTATGTGAAAATACCTCTCGTCTTTTTTTCCAGTATATTGGCATCATCCGAATGCTAGATTTAAATCCAGCTAATCTAGACGCGAAATTTTGTTTCTCGCGATTGCGATAAAGAAGCCATATATGTGATAGGAAATAAAGAGGTAGTAATACCGGCAAAGCTAATAGGCTGGTATTCTTGAGAATTAGCGCCGTGTTATTTCTAGCGCTATACTCATATTTAAGGCCCCCCTCCTTATTCGTGCTGCTTGAGCCTATATGCGCAACTATGGCGTCTGAAACTTGCAAACATTTGCCTCCAGCTATTCTAAATCGATAGGCAAGATCAATATCTTCCAAATAACAAAAAAAACTCTCATCAAAACCGCCTAGTCGGTCAAATATATCTTTCTTATAAGCCGCCGCTGCGCCGCAAGCGGCAAAAACCTCGACATCTTCACGGGGTCGACCAGACGCTTTTTGTCTATACCCGCAAGGGAATGCGAACCCAAATATTGACATACCATTCCCAAAACTCTCAAGCCGACTTTTGTCGGCTTCACTAACTATCGTACTGCTTAATATAGAATATTCCTGACGTTTTTGGGAAGATTGGTAAAGAGCATCTAACCAATCGGGGTCGGGCCAAGCGTCCGGGTTTAGGGTAATTACCCATGGTGCTGAAATCAGTTTTGCTCCAAAATTACTGCCACCTGCAAACCCGGTATTGTCCTCATTTTTTATTATCCGGAATCGATCATCGGGGAGTTGTAGATTTGCAAACTCATTGCCCGGACTGGCATTGTCGACAATTATAACTTCAAATTCCCGAAAAGTCTGTTTCGCTAAATGATCAATACAAATTTGAAGGTCTTTTCCACTATTATACGAAACTATTACAATCCCGGCCCAAAGATTAGTCATCAGACATGCTTTGCAATTTTCAGAATTGATTCTTCAATTTTTGTTTTTGGATTCCATCCAAGAACGTCCTTGGCCTTTGATACATTTAGGACGGCATATGGCAAATCAAAACTCCGGGCCGGAACATATACTCGACTAATCGAACAGTCGAGGACGTATTCCACCAAGTCTAGCATCTGATTTTCATTTCTGCCATGCCCGGAACCGATATTATAAATTCCTGGGATAAACCCACTCAAATGTTTGGCCACTATAAATTGCGCGAAATCATCGACATCAAAGTAATCCCTTTGATTCAATCCCTTGCCGAAAATAGTCAATTCCAATTTATTCACCGCTGCGTTAATCACGGCTGTCAGCAAACCATGCGACGTATTTAGTTGCCATCGGCCTACCGGATTTGACAATCGCAATATTGTAACGTTTGCACCGAGTTGAGCCTCCAAAAATTTCAAGGTTTCCTCTATTATGACCTTACCGAATGCATAAGGTGTAACTGGGTTCAAATCGTTTGTTTCATCAATGGGGATTTTGTGCTTCGGACCATAAATTTGTCCACCGCTGGAAAGATAGACCAGATGTGATTCAGGATTACAAGAGAATAATCGTTCAGAAAATCGGATTAAATTGGAGGCATTTACATCGATTTCATGGGTTAAGCTATCAGTACGAGTTGCGGGTCTGGACGAGTTAGCAAGATAGATTACATTTTGCGCTTTCTTCATAACCTCAACTTCCTCAAGGCTGCCAGATTTGACAAAATTGATATTGGGATATTCCTGACTCAGCTTAGTCGATTTTGATCGCACAATGACAGTCGTTGCCATATTAGCTCTGTCGGCAATTTCGCAAATGTGTCGTCCTATAAAGCCAGTTCCTCCCAATAATACTAACATTTAACAACCAAATCGGTGCAAATATTTGTATCAATTCGAGTCATGGATTTTCTTTAAATATTCTCCATAGCCACTTTTAAGCAAAGGCTTTGCTAATTCCATCAGTTGCGATTTATCAATCCAGCCTTTTTGAAAAGCAATAACTTCTGGACAACAAATTCTTCTTCCTTGCCTTTCTTCGATCACACTCACAAATTGTGCCGCTTGTAACAAAGATTTGTGCGTCCCCGTATCCAACCATGTTGTACCGTCTTCTAATAACTGTACGTTTAGTTCACCACGGTTGAGGTATATTTCATTTAAAGCTGTAATTTCCAACTCCCCACGCGCAGATGGGGTAATTGCCTTGGCGTATTCGCTTGCATTTTTATCGTAAAAATACAAACCTGTGACCGCATAATTAGATTTAGGTTCGGCCGGTTTTTCCTCAAGAGAATTTGCAACTTTGTTCTCATCAAAGCCCACAACCCCATAAGCCCGCGGATTATCAACATAGTAAGCAAATACAGTGGCGCCTGACAGGTTTTCTACGGAGCTTGAAACCGATTTTGTAAATCCTTTTCCGAAGAATAAATTGTCGCCTAGTATTAACGCGCTAGGTGAGCCATCCAAAAACTCTTCAGCGATAAGTAGGGCTTGCGCTAAGCCTTCCGGCTTTGGTTGTACGGCATAATTTAATTGGATACCCCAGCGGTTTCCATCGCCTAACAGATTTTTAAATGCGGATTGATCATGAGGTGTCGTAATAATCAATACTTCGTTTATTCCAGCTTCCAGAAGAACTGACAGCGGATAATAAATCATAGGCTTATCGTAAACCGGCATGAGCTGTTTAGAAACTGAGATAGTGCTTGGATGTAACCTTGTACCAGATCCACCGGCTAAAATTATACCCTTTCGTTTTTTCATTTTAAATTCCTTTTTTTTGCGCCCACTCTTCTAGAGCATTATTTAATCCATTTTCCCAATCAGGCATTTTGAAGTTAAACACCTTCTCAAATTTTGTATTGTCCATCACCGAATACGCAGGACGAGATGCAGGCGTCGGGTATTCGGAGGCTGGAATTTCATTGACCTTCATCTTTCTCTCAAACAAATGGTCTGTTTTTTCAAATATAGTTTTTGCGAATTCAGCCCAACTTATAGGGTTACCTGTTCCAGATACATGATAAATCTCACATTGTTTTTTTGGGGAAAGGCGCAATTTTAATAAAGCTATCAAGCAGGCTTGCGCCAAATGTCGCGCATAGGTCGGCCGACCAATTTGATCGGCGACGACATTAAGTTCGTCGCGGCTTTCACGTAAGCGTAACATTGTTGTCAGGAAATTATTTCCGACACCATCAAAAACCCAAGATGTCCGCAAAATCCCAGCATTTGCACCGCTCGAAAGAATTACATTTTCGCCCGCTAGCTTCGTTTTTCCATATACATTTATCGGATTAGTTTCATCATCAGGCGCATAAGGCTTATCTGATGACCCTGCGAAAACGTAGTCGGTAGAAACATGTATCAATGGTAGAGAGTGTCGCGAGCAATGTTTGGCTAAAGCTTCCACACCATCTGAATTAACTTTATGAGCAAGTTCGGCCTCTTCCTCTGCTTTATCAACGGCGGTATATGCAGATGCATTGATTATACCGTCTAATTCGCCAAGGGACTTAAGATAGCCCCCGATAGATTCGGGTGATCCACTCATATCACACTCTTCGCGAGAAGAGGATACAAACTCAATGTGCTCTTGCTGACATTCAAGCGATAAGGCTCTGGCCAATTGGCCATTGCGCCCGATTATCCCGATCCGATTTAAGCGTTTAGACTCCACAAGATTACTTTGACAGGCCTTGCCTTTGTCCAAACATGCCTTCTTTTACCAGCGGGCGCCACCAGGCTTCATTTTCCAGATACCAATCAATAGTCTTCTCAAACCCTTCATCCCAAGAGATAGATGGCGACCACTCTAAGTCATTTTCAATCTTACTTGCATTGATAGCATAGCGATGATCATGCCCAGGTCGATCGGTAACAAATGAGATCAAAGATTCATGTTTGAAATCATCTTCGGACCGGGAATCCATCATACTGCAGATCGTCTTGACCAGCTCTAAATTGGTTCGCTCATTGTTCCCGCCAATATTGTATGTTTCTCCTAATGCGCCTTTTTCTAAAACACATAAAAGGGCATCTGCATGATCATCAACATAAAGCCAATCTCTGATATTTTCCCCTGTTCCGTAAACTGGAATTTGGTTCTTATGTAACGCCTTGAGAATAACGACTGGAATAAGTTTTTCAGGAAATTGATAGGGCCCATAATTATTTGAGCAATTGGTTATAACTGTCGGCAATCCGAAGGTCCGTGCCCACGCCCGAACTAGATGATCGGAAGCTGCCTTTGAAGCAGAGTAGGGAGAACTGGGGTCATAGGGTGTCGTTTCTTCAAATGCTGGATCATCAAAATCAAGATCTCCGTAAACCTCATCGGTTGAAACATGATGGAATCGGAAGTTCTCTTTTTGACTACCGCCTAAACCGTCCCAATATTTTCTGGCGGCTTGTAACAACGTAAATGTTCCAACTATATTTGTCTGGATGAAATCTCCTGGACCATCGATTGAACGGTCTACATGGGACTCGGCAGCCAAATGCATAATGGCGTCAGGCTGATGGTCAGCAAAAACCTTTTCCATTGCGCTTAGATCGCAAATATCTAATTCTTCAAATTTATAATTAGGTTTGCTGGAAACAGATTTCAAACTGTCCAAATTAGCCGCATAAGTGAGCTTATCAATATTCACAACGCTCAAGCCGCGCCCGATCGCAGTTCGAACCACAGCAGAGCCAATAAAACCGGCTCCGCCAGTAACTAATAACTTCATTTAAATGTCCCTTATTTTCTTAGAATGGGCTATCGAAATCTTCGAACAGAGGTGCGTTTATGTCCTTGTCTGACAATATAGCATTAGATTTCGATATACCCCAATCAATTGCCAATTTCGGATCATCCCACTTAACGTTACCATCATGTTCACTAGAAAAATAGTCCGTGCATTTATAAACAACGACAGTGTTCGGCTCCAATGTTAAAAAGCCATGTAAAAACCCTGATGGCACCCATAATTGATGGTTGTTTGAAACGGATAGCTCAGCCTTTATATGTTGCCCAAATGTGTTTGAGCCTTTCCGTGCATCAACCGCAACATCCAATATGGATCCCGCAACGCATCTAACAAGCTTACCCTGAGCGCGTGGCGGTGACTGATAATGCAACCCCCTAACAGTGCCCTCTTTTATTGAAAGAGATTGATTGTCTTGGACGAAATTTACCTCTTCCCCGACAGCCTCATTAAAGACACTCGACCGGAAGGTTTCCATGAAGCTTCCACGATCATCATTAAAGGACCTTGGAACAAAGAGCAGTGGACCATCGATTTCAAATTTTTCAAGTGTCATGTTTATTTGTAGCTTTATTTAAATTTCAGACCTTTTGAGCTATTTGAGCTAAAATCTCAATTCCAAATTGAGAGGGCTAATTATTATCCGATGAGGCGCAAAATGGCGCTCTGGTCACACTAACTTTTTCCTATAGCTATCCAGTTCATTTGGGCAAAAGCAATCTTTGTATCGCCCCACGTTTTCATTGTAACAGTAAAGCTGTCATCGTTAATGTTGGAAACCGTCAAACTATAGCGACAGTTGAAGTTTTTGTCCGTATCCAGAGTCGCAATAGATGCCTGCACGAGCGGTTCTTTTTTAAATTTACTTGAAAACGATACCCGCTTTGAAACCTCCCGAACACCCGAGCCTGTATACATAGGCCCTTTATTTTTAAGATGACTAAATATTTGTGTGAAACCGCTCTCAACTTTTGAGTTTCCTAAGTCTAATACTCTTGTCTTCATAAAAACCCTGGTGTTTCTGAGGATCCTAAATGCCTCAATTTCAATTCAAGGCTACCTACCACCATCCAATTAAAAGAACAATGAGTTGTTCCATTTTTTAAGGCTTAAGTTATCGTTGTATTCATCTGATGCAACGAAACAAAATCCATACAGCTCTGGCACTGCCCTCTTCATAAGAAATAAGCGATAATATCCGGTATTTCTTCGGTAGTGTTGAAAATACTCTGTTTAAACCGGTTCGTAGTTTCTGATTCACTCTGCCTTATCGAGACTTATATATCTGTGTGACCCAATTCTCTTCGCTGTAACCATGTCAGCTATCTCGATCTTTATGGATTTTTTTATTCAATTTGATGAGAGTTTGGATTTCATCGCCGAATTTCTCATCCTTGGATAGCCTATTCAAATAGGGCGCGATCTCATTCAACAGAGCTTGTTTCCGATACAGGGCCGTATAGGCTTTTTCTAGCAATTTCACAGAATATTTGAAGACGTCATCCTTGGAGACAGAGCCTTGATCACCGGGCTGGTATGCGGGGAATAGAGTTTTCATTTCGGGGAAATATTTAGCACGTACAGCTTCATTCCCGTCCTTGAACATGGCCTGAATCACATCCACTTCTTCAGAACTGAGTGTGTTTTTCCCAAATTCGCTGCCGGAATCGAGCACGCCCATATCGTGAATCATCTGGTCCCGCGCCAGATTTCGTTGGCCCTCGCGTTCCAGCGGAATTTGCTGGTTTGCAAGCAATAAAAACTCTGTCCCGATAAGACTGAGCGACTCATTCGCTCGGGGTAAAGTGAAGTTGGCGCCAAGGTCGCCCAAGCCAATGGTTTTAAAAAAATCCTGAATGGCATCTCCGCGAAACAATATGTCTTTGTTAAAAATCCGAACAGAGACCTTGCCCGGAAATGCCGTCTCCAAGCGGGACAAAACGGCTTTAAAATTCATACTAGAGGGCAGATCTCTTTTGGATTTTAAGATTATTGCGTCGTCTTTGGTCCCGCCGCCTTTGATCATCGTTGATTGCCGACTCAGATAAAAGGAGCATTGTTCTCGGATGTAAATGATAATCTGTGTTTCGTATGCCAGCTGATCACACCAATTTTTGAGTTTTGGGAAATCGGTATCCGTGGCCAGAAACTCACTGGACAACAACAGATTATCTGTTTTGACGGTCTCGAGTTCTTTGGACAGTTGAATATTCATGGCCTGGATATGTTTGTCCTGTGTCCCGCCGTGCTTATTTATATATATCCGGAAATTGGGTCGATCCATGGGATCTGTGACAAACATGGCTGCCAAAAGTGTGTTCAACCCGACGGCAAATTGACGAGGATAATAATATCCGAGCCTTTCAAGTTGGTCCCTGTGCTGGTTCAGAGCCTTCTGGATAGACGTGGTCCCTGTTTTTTCTAGACCTAGATGCAGGTATAATTTTTTAAATTGACTCATAACGGTAATTATCAGGCAGCTTCCAGTTCGAACGGGCTATGCAGGCCGCGAGTGACCGGTTCTGTGTACTTTGCATTGATCAAAATGCAATTCTTAATTTCTGATTCGGTGAAAACTTCTGCATTCTTCAGGCGACCACAGATCAAATGTGTAGCGTAAGAATACCTAATGGCAACAACTCCGACTAAAACCGGCCAGCTTCAGCATCTTACGCGGTACCACGGCATTAAAATTTCCGATGCAGGTGTCTACCGGATACTCAAACGCAACGGTGTAAGCCATATATCTCGCGGAACGCGCATGGGGAAAATACATGCAAAGCGCCCTAACAAGCAGGTTCTAGGTCACCAGATCCAGATGGATGTTACGCTTCTGACATTTAAAGGAAACCGTGGCGAGAAATCCGCCGCATCCAATGTAGATATGCGACTCGCGTGGAGCCCTAAAGGTCTAAGAAAAACTACAGTGAGCTTGCTTATCACACGGACGGTCCCATTTTAAAATTTCTTAGTCTCATGACAGAGAAGTTCCGTCTTTATTTGGACCGCCTATAAAAACATTGGCGTATCTATCAAGTCAGGGTAAGTTTCACCCATGAGCGACATGACACCCGAGCAAATCAAACAAGCCCTAGAAGCGGGCATTATCACGCAGGCACAGGCCGACGCGATGGGAGGCAAAAGCGATGATCCCAATGCATCCGTCATCGGCAATGAAGATGACATGCGATTTGTGCGCAGTTTTTCAGATGTCTTTATCGCCATTGGGGTTGGATTGCTCGCAGTGGGTCTCTCAGCCACCGCGGCACTTTTTGGCGGCGGCATATCTTTTCTGGGAGCCGCTTTTGTTATGGCCATATTGGCCGAATATTTCGGCAAGAGAAAACGTCAGCATTTGCCAACACTCATCACGGCACTGGCCTTTTTGATCTTCACCCAGCGTGGCCTGTCTGTCGTTGTGGGCGATTGGGGACTTGGCGGCGGCATGACCGTCGCGGTGACGACTTTAATTGCTATGTTATTATTTTATTGGCGGGTGCGCCTGCCCTTTTGCATGGCCCTGATTGCACTTGCGACACTATATCTGTTTTTTGCCCTCACAGAAAAGTTCGCGCCCGGCCTTATTCGCTCGCAATTCGGGCTAATGATATTGATTTCGGGTCTTATCACATTTGCCGTCGCGCTCTGGTATGATATGCAGGACAAACACCGAACAACACGCTTTGCCGATAATGCCTTTTGGCTGCATTTCACGGCCGCTCCGCTCATTATTCACGGTCTCGCTCTGATAATGGTTCGGTTAGAAGCCGAACGGCTTTTTAACATCATTCCTATTGTCTCTCTGGATACAACGGACGCCGGCATCCTAATGGTAATGGTTGTTTTCGTTGCCCTTGTGGGTCTCGCAATTAATCGCCGGGCGCTGCTCGTGTCATCCCTCGGTTATGCTGGGTTTGCCATTGGATTTTTAATGCAGGACACGGGATTGGGGTTCGGAAAAGTCGCGGCCTTTACGCTATTAATTTTAGGTCTCGCCATTATTTTCCTAGGCGCCGGATGGCATACCGTGCGTAATGCCATGCTCAAAGCCCTGCCAAATTGGCCGATATTTCCACCGCCCTTTGACCCTGACTTTAAGCCTTGATTTTTTATCGCCCTACCCCATCTAAACAGACATGACTGAATTTTCTCCGCGTGAAATAGTTTCTGAACTTGACCGGCACATTATTGCTCAAAGCGATGCCAAGCGCGCCGTTGCTATTGCCCTTCGCAATCGTTGGCGACGTAACCGCGTACCTGAAGATTTACGCAATGAAGTCACCCCTAAAAACATCCTTATGATTGGCCCGACAGGTGTCGGCAAAACGGAAATTTCGCGAAGGCTGGCCAAGCTGGCGCAAGCGCCCTTCCTTAAAGTGGAAGCAACAAAATTTACAGAGGTTGGCTATGTCGGGCGCGACGTCGAGCAGATTATAAGAGATTTGGTTGAAGCCTCGATATCTATGCTCAAAGAGTTAAAGCGCACACAAGTCAGCGCGCAGGCGGAACTGGCGGCGGAGAAGCGCATTTTGGATGCGCTTTGCGGGGAAAATGCCGGCGAGGCGACCCGTAAAAAATTTCGTACACAGCTGCTTAAAGGTGAGCTTGATGACACCGAGGTTGAACTGGAACTCTCTGATAGTAGCTCGCCTTTTAAAGGGATGGATATACCGGGTCAGCCCGGGACCAGCATGGGTATGATTGATCTGGGCTCTATTTTTGGCAAAGGGGCTGGGCGCACCAAAAAGGTTACCATGAAAATCGGCGATGCGCACGGTCCTCTTTTATCGGAAGAAGCCGATAAATTACTTGATGATGACAGCATCACCCGCGAGGCTTTAGAGCGCGCGGAAAATGACGGCATCGTATTTCTGGACGAGATTGATAAAATTACAGCGCGCTCCAATGCGCGCGGCGCGGATGTCTCGCGTGAAGGTGTGCAGCGCGACCTATTGCCGTTAATCGAAGGCACAACCGTTTCCACAAAATATGGCCCCGTCAAAACGGATCATATATTATTTATTGCCTCCGGCGCTTTTCATGTCGCCAAACCGTCTGACATGTTGCCTGAGTTACAAGGGCGTCTTCCTATTCGAGTTGAGTTACGCGCTCTTACGGAAGACGATTTTGTTCGTATCTTGACGGAACCCGAGGCCAGCCTGATCAAACAATATACCGCTCTTATGCAAACAGAAGATGTCACGCTTGAGTTTGGCGAGGATGCGATTTCGGAAATCGCCAAAATAGCGGCGGAGGTCAACGCATCCGTTGAAAATATTGGCGCGCGGCGTCTTCATACCGTGATGGAAAGATTGCTCGATGAAATAAGCTTTACCGCTACGGATCGCTCAGGCGAGACCATAAAAATTGATGCGAGCTATGTAGGCGAGCATGTCGGCAAGCTCGCCTCAGATCAGGATTTATCGAAGTTTATTTTGTAAGCGCGGCTTCGAGTTGATCTTTATGCTTGGCTAGAAGTGCGGGGCAGGCGCGTCCGTCCGGTGTAATGGCTAGACCCGATTCAAGCCTTCGAAGCATATAAGCTTTTTCAGCCTCGCTATCTTGAGCCGCTTCGACTTGGACGACCCAGCGTTTCGCGCAAATCTGATAATCCGCTGATTTCGCGTCCAGCAACTTAACGATCGCCATGGAGCTCGCAAATATGGTAAATAAACATATAATTTGAATTTTAGACATGGGCAGAGTTTTGCAACTTTCGCGCCAACTCTGTCTTACGTCCTATAAAAATCTAGCTTATGATATTTTAATTATGCGCGCGTCTTTTTAAAAAAACATACCACGCCCCGCTGCCGCCATGGCGAATATGGGCTTGCGCATAGTTGGCAACCATGGGGCGAATATCCGGCGAATTAATCCAAGCCGGAAAAGCCCGGCGCAATACACCGTTAAGCTGAACGCCTTTGCCGGTTACAACAAGGAGGCAATGAAAATTGCGATTATAGGCGCGTATGACCGCCTGCTCTAATGTGGGGTATGCTTGCTCTTGTGTCATATCGTGAAGATCAATTTTGGCATCAATATCAAGGCGGCCACGCCTGACTTTTTTATCATGATTAAGCTCTAAGAGCTCACGACTTGCTTTCAGGTTTTGCGCTGTTTGGGGAGGGAGCCGTATCATATGCGGCTTGGCTTGATAACGCGGGTCAGCGCGAGAGCTTTTCTCTTTTAAGGGCGCAACAGTTTTTTTAACCTTGCCCCAAAGCGGATCTTTGTCCGCTTTCGTCATGATAGGGACAAGATTTGTAAGGCCAAGGCCGTTGGCAATAATATAATCCAACGACCTTCATGTTTCATAACGCCGGCTTTCTCGCCTGCTAGGTCCCCCGCACCAAAATAAATGTCACCGCGAAGCGGGCCGCGGATAGCTTTGCCCGTATCTTGGGCCACAACCAGAAGGCCTGTTTCTGAACCGACATAGTCGCCGCCAAATTGCGGGATTTTGACCTGTAAAAAAACGGGGACTCCATAAGCCAAATGAGCTGGATCAACAGCCAATGATCCAAAATCTGATAATGGCACACGCATAGCCCCTTTGGGGCCTTCATCACCCAAAATGGGTTCTTCTTTGAAAAAAATGTAGCGTTTATTTTCATTCATCAACGCCGTCGTGGCCTCAGAACCTGCGCGCTGCATCCAAACTTCTATCGCCTGTTTAGACGCTTGTTCCAATGTCATCTCTCCTCGATCAACAAGCACGCGTCCGATTGATGTGTAAGCGTGACCGTTGTGACCAGCATAGGCCGCCCTTATGCGGCTCCCATCTTCAAATACCATGCGTCCCGATCCTTGAATTTGCAGAAAAAACACTTCGATGGGACGACCATAAGCAATGACCTGTGAGCTTTGAGCGGATAATTGCGAACGCTGTAAGTTTTGAACTGTTTCTGAAGTCGGCAGAGCCAATATGGGTTCGCTATATATTGCACTGGCTGTGCGGCTCACTGAAATTTCGGGGGAATAATAGGCCGTTAAAAGACCTGTGCTGCCTTCTTCAGGCGTCACGATAGGGAGAAATTCTGTCTCAAAAACCAGACGCGCATAGTCAGAGCTTAAGGGTCTTGGCAGATTTTGAACAAATTGACATGTCGGTAGCCAGTCTTGGATACGCCCATATTCCGGCCAATTATCACTTAAAGGTTTTTGAGGGTCTTCCGTTTGCCACAATAGGCAGCTTTTCTCTAAGGCCTTCAGCCCGGGCAACAAGTCTGTGCTTGGCCAATGGGCGATATTTGAAAAGGCCGTATTTGCCGTGGTCGTATGAGAGGGTGTAAGCGTGATAACAGGCGTAGAGGCTTGTGATCCCGAGCTTGCGGTTGTTGAATCGGTAGGTTGAGGGCTAGCACCGTGTATCGGTCCTGTAGCGGGAGTCGCTATAGTCTGGGTTGATGTTTG
>CAZPLJ010000010.1:17939-58954 GCA_964587545.1 uncultured Caulobacterales bacterium
CGGTCCTGTAGCGGGAGTCGCTATAGTCTGGGTTGATGTTTGAGGGTGTGTTTGACCCTGCGACTGCGTTTGAACAGGCGGCGGGTCAGGCAGCTTGGTCGTCGCACAAGCCGTCATAAAAATTAGGCTACACAGAGCCAGAAAATATTTCATAAATTAGTCTGTCGTATCGGGCGTGGGGTCAGCGCTAAGCTCTTCACCGGTTGAGCTGGCCACATCGGCTAAGAACCAATTAGGCTCCTTGGATTGTAAGCCCCGCTCAAATGTCCAAACCTCAGAGACGTTGGCCAATATGTCTGGATCGCCTTCAATGGTTTGCCCATCTGCATCTAAAAGAGCCGAGGACACCTCGGCTTCAAACTCCACAGATACACGCGCCTTTTTGTTTTCTACCTGCCCTTGAACGATTTTGGCAGATAATAGACGTCCTAAATCTGTGACCTGTGTCAGATTTTTACTTTCGCGCTCATCAATAGCGGCCGCATAAACGCTATATACATCCGGTGATAAAAGCTCTTTTAATTGATCGCGGTCTCCCGAAGCAAAAGCTTCCAATATCATAGAATAGGCTTGCTTGGCTCCGTCAATAAAAAAGCCAGGGGAAAACTCCTGATCGGCTTTCATAACATCAGACAGACCCGGTATCGGACTTTTAGGCTCAAGCTGAACCACATTGTCTTCCGGTTTTGTCTCATCAGATTTAAATAGCTCATTGGGATCAAAGCCCTCGTCAGGGCCCTTACCAACTTGTTTGCCTAAGACCGAGTAAAGCATTGCACAGACAACGGTTGCGATTGCCGCATAGAGAATGACGTCATACATGTTTTCGCACCTGTCTTGTGTTGGCCGCTTGCAGGCGGCTTTGCGCTATGTTAGCTGAGCTCGCGCTCGGCGCAAACTATTCTTATTATTTCAGCTGTCAACAGGAGAGGCCTTATGGCCAAAAAGCCAAAAAATGATGAAGCCCAGGCAACAGAGGCACCTGTAAATCTGGAACCCGGCCCTATGTTGCAAGTATTGGCGCAATATACAAAAGATGTCAGTTTCGAAAACCCTAATGCACCTGATAGTTTAAGATCAGATCAGCCTTCGCCTCAAATTTCTATCAATATTGAAATAGGCCGACAAATGATCAATGACGACACGGTAGAAGTTGTTCTGATGCTCAAAGCTGATGCGCGCCGCGATGATAAAGTCGCTTTTATCGCCGAAGTGGAATATGGCGGACTATTTGCGTTTCAAAATATCTCCGCAGAAGAAGCTCAACCCTTAATCATGATTGAATGCCCGCGCCTGCTCTTTCCGTTTGCGCGTCAAATTATGGCAGGGCTTACACAAAATGGCGGCTATCCGCCAATTATGCTGGAGCCGCCAGATTTCGCCGCCATGTTTCGGGATGAGATGATGCGCCGCGCTCAGGCTGAGGAAACAAGCTAAATTATTAAGCCCTTGCTTGTCGACGCCAATATTTTTGCCAAATCATGGATTGGTCGTCTCCGCCGAGGCTGGCGATAAATTCTTCATGGGCTTGTTTTTCTTGATCAGTAAGCCGCGACGATAAAGGCTCTGGTCTCTGTTGCGACCGGGTAGGCCTAAGGATATGTGATGTCTCTGCCTCACCGCCTAAATCCAGTTTATGCATCGCCCCGCCGCTTAACTCTAAATAGACTTTTGCCAAAAGCTCAGAGTCAACCAACGCTCCGTGTTTATGGCGCGACGTAAGAGAAATATCGAAGCGCCGACATAAAGCATCTAGCGAGGCGGGAGAGCCTGGAAATTTAGCCCGGGCGATTTTCAATGTGTCGACAAACCGTTTGGACGGGATGGGGTCAAACCTTGCCCGCTCTAGCTCGGCATTTATAAAGCCTTGATCAAAATCCGAATTATGGGCCACCAAATCCGAGTCTCCGACAAAATCTAAAAACTCTTGCGCTTTATCGGCAAAGAGGGGTTTGTCTTTAAGAAATTCCCATGTCAGCCCGGTAATCTCAGTGACTTTTTGGGGAACATCACGTTCGGGGTTTATATAGGCATGAAAGGTTTTGCCCGTCGGCATCAAATCAATAACTTCGACACAGCCTATTTCCGTAATGCGGTCTAGTCCGCGCGCATCAAAGCCCGTGGTTTCGGTATCAAATACGATTTCTCGTTTGGCCGACATTTGTCCTCTAATTAATCTCTTAATTTTAAGAGAATAGAGTGTACTTGTTTGCGCGCATTATCCAGCCCTTTATCCGTATAAATGAGAAAATCAGCCCGGCGTCGTTTTTCGCTATCTGGGGTTTGTCGGGACAATAATGTTTCAAATAAGTCTTTAGTCATGCCAGCTCGTGCTAAAACCCGGGCCTTTTGAACTTCAAATGGCGCGGTGACGACAATAATTTTGTCAACATGGTGATCGCCCCCCGTTTCAAATAAAAGCGGGATATCAAATATAATAATATCAGCCTTTTTTGATTTAGCGTCTTCGATGAAGCGAGCGCGTTTTTTTGCCACCATAGGATGGATGAAGCTTTCCAAAACCTGTAAATTCAGGGGATCCTCCCGCATATGTTTTCCTAAAACGGCTCGGTTTATAGCCTCGTCTTTTATGGCATCGGGAAATACGGCTTTAATAAGGGGAACAGCCTCGCCGCCTTTGGCATATAATTCATGCACGGCTTTATCTGCGTCAAAAACCGGGCAGCCAGCTTCGCGAAACATATTGGCCGTTGTGGATTTACCCATACCGATAGACCCGGTGAGACCAACTATGATCATGCTATGTCTGTCACGAAGAAAGGGCCTCAATTAACAAAGGCGAAGGATCCAGATGGTCGGGCGGGGTTTGGCCATAAAATAATTTAAATGACGGCCTTGCCTGCGCGATTAGCATATCCAACCCGCCAACATGGGACAGGTTTTGGAGCTTAGCTTGTTTTATTAAACCTGTTTCCTGAGGGTTATAAATTAAATCATAAATGAAACTGGTTGGCCGGGCGTCTTTTAAATCAATGTCAAGCTCGCTTTTGCCCTTCATCCCGCCAGAGGTGGCATTAATCACTAAGTCTGAAGACGTTAAAGCCATGTGCCGTTTATCCCAATCTATCGCGTAAAGATTGGGTATATTCATAGTTCCGACAAGCTCTTCAGCCTGCCTAGCGCGGCGGGCACAAACTCTGATTTCGGGGCAGTTTAATGATAATAGTGCCCCAACAACGGCTTTAGCAGCCCCGCCCGCTCCCAACACCAAGGCGGCGCTATTCATCACAGCTTGGGGTCCGTATTTTTTTAACAAAGGGGCCGCAAAACCTTCTAAGTCTGTGTTATGTCCAACGAGTTGCGATTTTCTTTTATAGAGGCAATTCACGACTCCAAGCCTTTCGGCATCAGGCGTTAATTGATCCGCCGCTTCAGCCGCTGAATGTTTAAGCGGCATTGTGACATTCACCCCGGCAATGGATGTGTGTTTGAGTGTCTCAAACGCATAAACAGCTTCATCCGGACGCACCGCAAAATGCACATAAGCGCCAACAATTTTCATCTGTCTTAGCCAGTAAGTATGTATCAGGGGCGAGAGTGAATGATGGATAGGCCACCCACATACTCCGGCCAATGTTAAAGACGTTGTCATGATAAAACTGCTTTTCGTTCCCGCAAATAATCTAACAAAGGTAATAAATTTAATCCTAATATGGAGAAAAAATCTCCTTCAACTGCGGAGAATAATTGGGCTCCAAGACCTTCAAACCTGTAGGCACCAACTGTTTTTGTGACATATTCAGACTCTCGGCTAAGATAGTCGTCTAAATATTCATCACTAAATTGACGCATGGTGAGTTTTGTTTTGGTAAGATTCCTCCATACAGGCATCCCATTTTCACAAATCACGATTGCCCCAATTAAATAATGGGTTTGACCTCTCATTAGCCTGAGCCGGTCTCGCGCCTCAGCCAAATCCTTGGGCTTATCAAAAAGAGTCTTATCCATAACCATAATCTGGTCGGCCCCTATGACCAGACCTGGATGAGCTTGACTAACCCGACGAGACTTAGCCTCAGCGAGAGCATCAGCAATATCAGGCAAGGGTCTTTTTTGATCGAGCATAGCTAATTTAATCGCCGCTTCATCTATTGGTTTTGATATAACCTCAAATTCAAGCCCGGCTTGATACATAATTTGTCGGCGAATAGCGCTTCCGGACGCCAATATAATAGGTACTGTCATGATATCAGCGATATTTTATAAAGGTTTATAATCTGAGCTGAGGTCTCCTCAATTGAACGTCGCGTAACATCAACAACGGGATAGCCTTTTTTAACGAAAAGTCTTTTAGCGTCGCGCATTTCTTTTCTGACATTATCTATATCAATATAGTCCGTCGTGCTATTTTCATTAAGCCCCGTCAGACGCTGTTCCCGGATTTGCTTAATTCGGTCCGGCGACGCTACAAGACCGATAATGAAAGGTTTTTCATATTGATCGAGAATAGCTGGTAGTTTCATGCCCGGTACTAAGGGGATATTGCCAGTTTTATATCCTCGATTGGCAAGATAAATACTTGTTGGTGTTTTTGACGTTCGGCTTACTCCCAAAAGTATAATATCTGCATTTTTTAATCCGGCAACGTTTTGGCCATCATCATGCGCCATAGCGTAATCCAAAGCAGCAATGCGTTGATAATAATCTGAGTCCATTGTTCGTTGAGCACCCACTTCAAGTGACATTGACGCGCCAAGATAGCGCCCGAGCATTGCCAAAGACGGGTCAAGAATAGACACACAGGCCGTGCCTATTTCATCGCATTTTACTTCAAGTTTTTTACGCTGCTCTGGATCCGTTAATGTATAAAGAACCACCCCAGGTTTATTTTCAATCTGGTTTAAAACATTATCCATTTGAGATTCTGTACGAACTAATGTGTGCAAATGCTCTAAAGGGATAGCTCGGCGAAACTGTGCGCAACTGGCTTTCATAATATTAACGAGCGTTTCACCTGTCGAATCTGAGACCAGATGAACATGAAAGTAAACCGAGACATCAGTATTGCGAATAGACATAATGTGTATCTAGGTAAGCTTTATGGACTTGTCCACATGCTGACAAATTGCTTTTGATAAAATCGTGAAGAGCGAGGGCATTTTTGAATAGGCGTTTAATTATATTGACATGTATATATAGCTTTTAGGAATAAAGTGAGTCATGTGAATAAGTATAATTCCTAATTTATCCACATTATTTGAGCTAAAAATTATATGTATGACCAATGCTAAATAGGCTTATCCCCATAATTAGGCAAAGATAATTCTTTTATACATAAATTTAAAATTATCTGATATTAAGAGATTATTAATTGAGCTTACTAAATGATTACTTTCTTCCACAATTCCACATAGCTAACAACAATCACTACTTTTTATATATAAGAGACAGATAGAAAGTTATCCTGAATATAAATGACAAATAAAATTCTATCCGTGTTTAAAGGTGTCTCTGAAACACCGCCTCCTATCTGGATGATGAGACAAGCTGGGCGTCATCTCCCCGAATATTTAAAAGTGAGAGCTTCCACTAATAGCTTTATTGAGTTTTGTTTTAATCCACAAAAAGCCAGCCAAGTAACCTTACAGCCTGTCGAGCGTTACGACATGGATGCCGCTATTTTATTTGCTGATATTTTACTTATCCCTCTCGCTTTAGGTCGTGATGTGCGTTTCGTTAAGGGAACGGGTCCTGTTTTGGATCCTATTTCTGTGTCTGAGATATCTAAATTGACATCAGAAAAGGTAGCTCATCAATTATCACCCGTTTATGAAAATGTGAGCTTGGTTAGACAAAAACTAGCAAAAAATAAAACATTGATTGGCTTTTGTGGAGGCCCTTGGACTGTGGCGACTTATATGATTGAGGGTCAAGGTAGTCCTACCAAAGAAGGCGCGAAACGATTTGCCTATGAAAACCCAAAGGCGATGGAGGATTTGCTAAAACACTTAGCTATCTCGAGCGCCGATTATTTAATTGAGCAAGCCAGAGCCGGGGCAGATGTTTTAAAGATATTTGAAAGCTGGGCCGAAGGATTATCACCAAAGTTATTTGAAAAATTAGTTATTGCACCAACGCTGGATATTATTTCCCGGGTAAGAGCTGCTGGTATAAATAAACCTATCATAGGATTTCCGAGAGGATCGGGATTTAATGCTATAAAATATGCTAAGGTGACAGGTATAGACGGGTTAGCTTTGGGAACGGATGTGCCAATCAATGAAATAAGAAAAAGCTTACCTGAAAATATGGTGACACAAGGAAATCTAGATCCTTTGGCCTTAAGAATTGGTGGTAAGGCGCTTTGGGTAGCCGTTCAGTCGGTTTTGGATGATATAAAAGGACCACATATATTTAATTTAGGTCACGGGGTAAGTCCGGATGTTAAAATAGAAAATATACATGCTGTTATAAATCATGTTCGGCACGGAGATGGTGATTATGTCTAGCTATTATGAATGGATCAGAGCGGTTCATATAATAGCCGTTATTTTCTGGATGGCGGGGCTTTTATATTTGCCGCGATTATTTGTGTATCATTCAAAAGCGAAGTTAGGTGGTGAGCTCGACGAAACTTTAAAATTACAAGAAAAACGTCTTTTAAAAATAATTATGACGCCTGCCATGGCGGTCTCATTTATTTTTGGAATTATGCTTATTATCATCAGAGCTGACGCCTTTTCGGGTCAAGGATGGCTATATGTGAAACTTTTGGCGGTTTTTATTTTAATTGGCTTCCACGGGCTTCTTTCTGCGGATGTTAAAAAGTTTGCTCGAGGGGAGCGTCCGCGTAGTGAGAAATTTTATCGTCTAACCAATGAGATCCCGGCGCTTTTAACAATCCTAATCGTAATCATGGGTGTTATAGAACCTTTCTAAGCTAACTTACCAAAAAGCTTGACCAAGCCCCTTTTATTGCTTATTTAAACGCTTCAATTGGCTATTCTTGCCATCTGTTTTTATCCCACACATATTAATTCATAAAAGCAGGCTTAAAAATCTACGGTAAAATATGAGCGATACTCCTTTAAAATTAGACGGATTAGAGGCTATAAGCCTGGACGATCTCAAAAGGCTAAAACCGGCCGAATTAATTAAATTTGCCGAAGAAGTCGGCATGGAAAATGCCGGATCTATGCGCAAGCAGGACATATTTTTCTCTGTCCTTAAAGACCTGGCTGAACGTGAGATACAAATTAATGGCGGCGGGGTTTTAGAAGTTTTACAAGACGGATTTGGCTTTCTTCGCGCACCAGAAGCTAATTATCTCCCGGGCCCGGATGATATTTATGTCAATCCGAAAAAAATCAAACAATTTGGTTTGCGAACAGGAGATACGGTTTCAGGCCAAATTAGAAGCCCTCGCAATAATGAACGCTATTTTGCGCTAACAGAAATAGGCAACCTTAATTTTGAAACGCCGGAAAATGCTCGCAATAAAGCGCATTTTGATAGTTTGATTCCGCTTTACCCGGATCAGCGCCTTAAAATGGAAATTGAAGACCCAACGCTTAAGGATAAATCCGGTCGGGTGATTGATATTGTCTCTCCGATTGGAAAGGGTCAACGGGCCTTGATCGTGGCGCCCCCACGAACAGGTAAAACAGTATTGTTGCAAAACATCGCCCACTCAATCGAGAAAAACCATCCGGAATGTTATGTATTGGTGCTTTTAATTGATGAGCGTCCCGAAGAAGTGACCGACATGCAACGATCAGTTAAGGGAGAGGTCGTCAGTTCGACCTTTGATGAACCGGCTACACGACATGTACAGGTCGCTGAAATGGTCATCCAAAAAGCCAAGCGTCTTACAGAGCATGGCAAAGACGTTGTTATCTTGCTGGATAGTATTACCCGTTTGGGACGGGCCTATAACACAGTGGTTCCAAGCTCAGGTAAAGTTCTAACAGGCGGTGTTGATGCTAACGCCCTCCAGCGCCCTAAACGTTTCTTTGGCGCGGCTCGAAATATAGAAGAAGGGGGCTCTCTTACAATTATTGCCACGGCCCTGATTGATACAGGATCGCGTATGGACGAAGTTATCTTTGAAGAATTCAAGGGTACAGGAAATAGCGAAATTGTGCTTGATCGCAAAGTGGCGGATAAACGCAGATTTCCAGCTATTGATGTTACGAAATCGGGAACACGAAAAGAAGAGTTACTTGTACCGCCACAAGAGCTCCATAAGACTTATATGTTGCGGAGAATTCTTAATCCTATGGGCACAATGGATGCCATAGAATTTTTATTATCAAAGCTTGACGATACGAAAAACAATCTCGACTTCTTTGATAGCATGAATACTTAATTTACGGGTCCTGGAGAAATTTTGCGAAGTAGCCCTTTAGCGGTATTTTGGTCAAACTTAATTCTGAGCTGTAAATAGGCACCTTTGCGGGAGAATTCTGCTGCTTCAAAATCGTCGTCGGAGTAGCCTTCGACATTGTAACCCGCGCTGATCCAAATATTGTCAACCGGCGATAGACCGATGGATGGCCCATAGCTGTAAGACATATTGCCATCATCATCAATTAGGGCCTGACCTCGCAAACCAAGGTCAATTTTTTCTGTGATGTCATAGCGTGTTTCAAGCCCGATAAGGTTTGTGAGGCCGTCAAATTTTTGATCCCCAATTGTTTCTTCGACATATTTAATGCCGTGATTGGCGCTAAGCTGCCAGTTATTGGCAACGGACTTATTCGCAGCGATGTTATTGACAAGCTTTTTGCGCGATTGCCCTAACGCATTTTGTGACTGCCCGTAATCAAAACGATTGAAAACAATAAGGTCTTCATCACGGGGTCTCCAAGCCAGACCCAAACGCGCATCAACCTGATTGGTATCAAAAAGATCGTCATTATTTTCATTTTGAGTAGCGCGTAGAGCTCCGGCAACAGAGAGATCTTCTGAAACTTCGCGTGTAACTGCAGCGCTGGCTATCCATGTATCTGACTCGGAGCTTTGACGGGTTTCAAGTCGGGTAGAGGCCGATGTGACCTCGCCGCGATAGCCGATACCGACATAAGCCGAGGTGAAATCTTCATTGACTTCAAACGGTGAAATAGCGGCATCAGGAGCGACTTCCAAAAACTCACCTTCAGTGTCGAGTAGCTTCCGATTGCGTACACCCAGAGAGGCTGTCCAATTTTCATCAATCTGAATTTGTTGATCAAGGCCAACAGTTGCGCCCAATCGGCGGCTGGACTCTGCGGTCACGAGATCAGAAGAGGCTGTTATATTTGAGCCATTCCAAGGCGTTACAGAGACGCCAACGGTTGTGTTGTTGCTGGTGGCATTATCACCTTTTAAATAATCATGACGCACAGTTACCGACGCTTTGTCACCAAGCGTTTTTGTTGCACCAACGCTCGTCCGTTGAGGGAAGGCCGATACTTCATCGTCGCCACCCAGTGGTTGCTCATGAGCAAGCTGTAAATTTATACCTTTTTCTGGGAAATTCAGACTGGCTTGTCCGATCGCTAAAATAGATTGGCGGTCTTCGAAATTAACAAATTCATCTTTGGCGATGCGTAAGCCACCACCAACAGTTAAGTTGTCCGTTCTATGGTTAGCGATAATTTCTGCTGTATCCCGAGAATCACCAGTGCTGAGATTATCCTCGTGATAAGCTGTTCCTTCGAGGGTTTGCTGTCCGCGACGTCCCGTTTCTTCATTGTCAAATTCGTTGACTTTAAGATGGGCGCTGACACCGTAACGACGAATGTCGTTGGTGTTTGACCCGGTCTGGCCCAATCCAAAACCGCCCTCTTCTTCCCGGAAATAGGCTTCGGCAGACAGCTTTTCACTTGTATGAAGAACTTCAGCAAGGATTGCGTCATGTGTTCCGCCGGAGTCGGATTTATCGTCTGTAATGGCATACTCTAAGCGGACTTCAGTATTGTCATTGACTTGGGCGACGAGGTCCACACCCACCATATTTTGTTTGGACCCGCTTGTCTGGGCGCTTCCATTTTCAGACACAAAGCTAGATCCGATTTGTACTTTATCATCCAGAATATTTGTCTGAATGCGCCCGCCAAGGGTGATGTTTCTTTCCGCGTCTTCAGATGTTTCATATTCAGCTACAATCACATTGGGATTAAAGTCAAAATCGGTGGCATCCACAGGTAGTCGGAAGATTAATTCGCCGGTTAGATAGTCTAATGTGTAATCCAGAAAGCGTACCATTTCGCGGCGCTCAAGAATGATATCCGGGCGATTGCGGTCACGCGTTTCGATCACAATGTTTTCAGATTGTGCCAAGATATGATTATGTGTGAGCTGATAGGTACCGCTTGTGCCGTCAGCGGCTAACTCATCTAAGGCAAAGCCTTGATTAGTTTCAGCCGCAAAGCCAAGCACTTGAAACTTTTCACCAACATATTCCGATTTTAAACCGGTGAGGCGACGGTTATATGCGGTCAGCCGTCCTTCGGTGATATCTGTATCGAAATCACCAAACAAGGCATAGGCCGATTTCTTTTCAAGCTTTACATAAAGGGGATAGCGAGACTGAGCCTCAAATTCCTGATAGGACTGGTCCCCGTAAAGCGTGTAATAAGCATTGGGGTCGATCTCTTCGATGAAATCCCCATCGCGACCACCCCGGCTTTTGTCGGTATCAACCGCGAGGGTCATCAACCAATTGCCCTTGACCAAGCCTTTGGCAAAAAAGGCGACCCGGCCATCGGTAACCGTGTCATTTAGGCTTTCTGTGAGACTAACAGATTTATCTCTGATTGTCTCATAGCCAATAGAGCCTTCCGCGAGACCGACAATAATCCAGTCGCGCTGCTCTGGCTCAAGATACATATAGATCGGGACAATACGACCGCTATTGAGCGTGACATTTACCGTTACTTTTCCGGTTCGCAGAGTTGGCTCAAGGCGCACTTTCGCAATGCCGCCTTTGCCCACATTGACCTCCGCGCGCGCCGAAAAAGGCCCAAGCAAATCTTCCCGGGTTTCGAGCCGATCATCACGCTCTAGTAAATATGGATCAACAACATCGACCTTAACGACTTGACCTGCGCTAATTCCGTGTCCGGCGGCATCTTCTAGGCGAATAGCAATTTCCGGGGCTGTGCGCCCATCGGCGACTAGGATTGACTGATCAGGCAGGCCAATAGCGCGATCAATATCAGTGACGTAATGCAATTCATGACTAAATTCGCGGACAAGATTTCCGGCTTTGTCCGTGATACTAATGTCAAAGCGGTTTTCTCCATCGCGTAAGTCTACACCGCGCCAGCGTGATATCGTCGCCTTTTTATTAGAGCTTATATCACGACCACTATAATTAAGTGCGGATACCGGTTTTCCGTTGAGGCGAATATTGACGCTTTGCCCTTCGGCATGTTTGATGCCGATATTGGCGGATGGAATAGAAGGTGTCTCTAATGGGTAGACCCATTCTGTATCAGAACTTTGTCCATCGAGCCAATCTTTGTCATATTTCAGATATTCGGTTTGATCACTATATTCGACTTCGGTGTCTGCGTCGGCGTCGTTAAAGATTTCCCCGGTTTGCTTCAGATAAAAATTAGCCCGCCAGATACCGCCACCTTGTACATCGACAAATTTGGAGATGGCACTTCCGGCATAGCGCGTATTTTCCTCACAGACCATTGGCTCAAAGCCTTGGGGCAATGTTCCTTCGTCGATCTGGACGACATGCGTGCCTTCACTAACGCCTTCAAAATGGAAAAGACCGTCCTCGTCACTTACGGCATAGGCGCCCGTTTCCATATAGATACGCACACCTTCAACCGGGATGCCAATGTCTATATCTCTGGCCCAATCCTGGTCAGCGTCACAGGATTGTTCGGAAATGCGACCCACAACGGTGGACTTACTGCGAAGTAGGTCTTCTCTTAACTTGACCGTGGCACGACCCACATTTGACAGAGGGTTGCCTGTAGCATCTCTCACAACGGCCTGATTGACGGCTTCGCCAAAGGCGAAACCTCCCGGTCCGACGCGGAGGGCGTAATCTAGTTCAATTGTCTCATTTGGGGCTAAAACACCCAAGTTAAATGTTAAATCGGTACCGTTATCCGCAACACGCGGATCACTTATTCCAAGATCATTTTGAAAGGATGTACCTTCTAGGTAGGTGAACCCTCTTGGTAGGCTGTCAAATAGATTGACAGGGACAGGGGATAAGCCTTGGTTTTGAATAGATATTGTATAATTTATATAGTCGCCAACGTCCGCGAAAGAGCGGTCCGCAACCTTTGTTAAAGATAGCTCTGATGCCGGGTCTAGCGGAATATCGAAGCGTAACGCAGAGACGCTATTTAATGTATAGGCCTCGCCATAAGAGGCGTCGATGACAAAATAAGCGGCGCCAGTGAAGCTATTTATCTGATCCGGCTCAAGGGTTGAGGCGAAAGAATAGCCTTCAGGTGGCGTTACCTCGACGGCGTAATTACCCGGCTCAACAACCGGGAAGGTAAACATGCCCTCATCCAGCTCATAGATCAGACCTGATTGATCGACTGGCGCGTCACCACTCGTAAGGGTTGCGGGAAATTCTGAAAATCCGTCGACGCCAAAAACCTCGGCTGCTTGTCCTGTATCAAGATCAACAAGTCTGACGATGGCACCACTGACGGGTTCGCCCGTAATGGAGTCAAAGACCGTATTATGCGGATTAACAAGTGCAACATCTGCGACGACGTTAACGCTGGAGCTTCCGTCAACATTGGCGTCCACTTCGGGGACAAAAGTCGCAACAAGACGCGTATTATTTGTCGTGGTTATCTCGCCGTCATTTTGCGGCGTCGCGCCTGAGGTTGATGGGAGATAGGCCCAAAACTCACCTGTATCGGCCCCGGTTTCAAAAAGCCTTAATGTAATGACATCGTTATTATCAGTTTCGACCGTCACAATGACCGTATCAATCAGGTTCGAATTGACGTTTGCCGTGAGATAATCAACGCGCAAAAACATTAACTCCCCAGAGAGATAAGTCTCAGCGGGAATAAGCGGTACTGGCCCATCCACGTTGAGGAGCGACCCCGTATTGATGGCGGGGCCAATAGGCGCGAAAGGCCCGTTCGTACTTCCAGACGGGCTAAATTCGGATCCATTTATTTGGACAAGATCGGGATTATTCGCATTTGGCGAATAACGGAAAAATTCTATTGTTGGATTAACCGGAGGCGGCTCAATCGTAAAGACCGCTTCATTGGTTGGAATGCTAATTGTGGCATCACCAATATTAAAGGTGATATTGGCAACATTAATGACCTCTGTGCCAAAATTATTGGCATAGGCAACCTCAGCGAACAGGGCGTTCGCGGCAACTGACAGGGTCAGAAGCTTCAACGTATGTTGAACGGTTGTTTTCATATTATTGTTACAGTCACCAATCACATACCCACCAAGCGGGGTATTGGCGCCGCAGCCCAATAGGCTGCGACGATGTTTTTATTTTTTGGTATTAGTTGATCGTTGCGCGGATGATCAGATGACCTTCTTCAGACGCATCTAGAGTCGCACCTGTCAGCGTAACTGTTCCTGCTGATTCCGCGACAGTTCCCGGCGTTGTGGTATTAAAGCCAACAGCCGTTGCAGCCACATAAGTTACGTCACCCGGTAAGGCGTCACTAATATCGATATCAGTGGCCGCAACACTACCATTATTGGTCACGGTGATTACATATTCCACACAGGCATCAGGGACTGCATAGGCGCTCGTCACATCAGTACTTGGAGCGCTTGGAACGCTTGCACATCCGGACCCGTCAGTTGAAACCATAACAACGGTTTTTGCACCGGCCAGATCAGCACTTGCGACAATAAATGTGGCTGTGTCTGAGAAAGCACCATCAAGCGCAGCATCTGTCGCGCCAGCACCATCGGCCAATACGTTCTCGGCCGCGCCTAGAATGGCGTTTGTGCCATCGTCCGCTGTTTCTTCAGCTGGAGCTGCCGGAGCGCCACCATTTAAATAGTCTCCGCTTGGAGAAAATGTGTTGGCTGTTAAAGTCACATCAGATACGTTTCCGTCTGTTTCTGATGAAGCAACATCGCCTTCCAATACGATACAAAGCATAGCATCTGGCAATACGTCAGGTGAGACGGCGGTGGGGCCCGGTGTGTATACTGTCCCTGTAGACACAGTTGTTGCGGCGTCACATGTTGTTCCTGCCGCGACACCCAAAACATAATATGTTTGCGCGCTTGTGTCGAAATCATCTGTCGTAGCATCATCTACAAATGCTAGATTATAGGACTGATTGTCGTTACCTGTATTGGTAAGCGTGAACAAAAGAGTTGCATCTGTTGATCCCGGGAAAACTGTTGTGGCTGTTGGCTGTGCGAGAACATTCAAGTCAATTACGCGGTCAACAGTGAATAATGTTGGAGCCGCAGTATTGTTAATCTCGTCTTGAGCAACACCCCCAACACTATAGTCCAGTGTAAACGTGTTAGATACGGACGTACCCGCATCGGTTCCAGCTGCGAAAGCTGAGGCTGTTGAGAAAACGGTTAGAGCTGTTGCCCCCAGTAGCGCTTTCCCAATAAGTTTTAGTTTAGTCATAACCCAATTCCTTTTATTTTAGGTGGGTACAGACTATAAAAAAGCGCTTAATATTGAGCTGAGAATTAGCGTTAAAAAAGCGTTAAATTAGTGTTATTGCATTTTAACGAATTAAAAAAAAACTTAAAAATCAAATACATATACAAATATCCGTTCGGTGATCTTAAGAGGATTTTAACGTTACACACCGAATGTTTAATGGATAAAGGAAAGATGGGTTGACGTTGGCATATTTTATGAATGCGGAATAAACCTTTCACTTTTATTCAATCAAAAGAGCTAGTTATTTTCAATCTATTTTAACCTCCATCGGTTAAGCTTGCCTACGTAATTACCGAAAGGACATGTAATGACCTTACTCAAGGCATTTTGGGCGGCAGGCTTGATGACAGCATTATCCGGCTCTGCTTGGGCTTTGACAGCGACACAATCAATTCAAAAAGAAGTCACGACTTTAAACGCTGACGGAACGACTGTGGTTTCCTATGAGCCGGCCGACTTGGTCGCGCCGGGCGAGCGGATTGTTTATGCGTTGGAAGTGGCTAATGATGATACGCAAGCGGCAACCAACCTTGTTTTGACTATGCCCGTTCCTGAAGAAATTAAATATGTTGAGGGAAGCGCGGTTAAAAATGGCGCCATTGTGACCTATTCAGCCGATAATGGGCAATCATTTGCGGGTCGCGACACATTAATTGTTCTGGCTGAAAACGGCGTGACTCGTTCGGCTAATTCAGAAGATATTACGCATATCCGTTGGAAAATTACAGGATCTATTGAAGCCGGAGCCACGGATCGTTTGTCTTTTAAAGGCGAGCTTAAATAGCTTTCATTTATTCTTTGCGTGGCGGCTTTAAGCGCCGCCGCGTCATATGGCTATCTCCGGATGTGCCAGAGGGCGCTTCGCCCTTCATATAATGTCTTTGCCAACCCTGGCTCAACGTGTCGGGGTCCTTCTCGTTTAACCTTTTTATAAATGTTTCACGGCTTTCATGCCAAGCTTTGGAGTCGGCCTCTAATTGTGGGTTGCTGGACAAGCTTTTGATTTTTGGCTCGACCTCATCCATACGCTTATGTTCCATCAGGGTCACAAAACAAAATGGTTCCCCCTTTTTGAAACTTGCAAGCCCCGGCTCTGTAAACCGCCAATTCATCGTAAAGGGAAATGGGAGCCAATCGGTTTCAACGAGGCCGGATAGGGGATATAGTTTTTCTTTCGGCCAGTTAGGTGGCCCCATACACCAAACCGCCCAACCAGGGGGTGTTCGAAAAAGGTATCCCGTATGAAAGGTGACTATACCAAACCCAAAGTGACTGACAGCCAGAGTTGAAACGTGATTGTTGTGTGTCGGAGAGGAGATAGTAATATCGCCAGTTTGCTCACCGCCCTTCCAAACAATGTCGATATCAAAGGGGCAGAGAATGTCCCATCCTGTTGAGTTGGCCATAGTTAAGGGCAGACAGCGATACGCGTATCGGTCAGTCGTTTGATCCATCCAGTCCCGCCGCGAATTTCCTGGAACAATTTCCGGTGCTGTCGCATGCATCAGATAAGCGTCAAGATAAGGATCATGGGTTTGGCGGGCTGGATTTATCTTGGTCATTGATCTCCCTTCCCAAAAAGGGCTGGCGGAGACGAAGGGATTCGAACCCTCGATACCCTTTTGAGGTATACTCCCTTAGCAGGGGAGCGCCTTCGACCACTCGGCCACGTCTCCACCGGCGGGCTTAGCGAAAAGGTTGGCGGGCTGCAAGTCGAAACACCGGACTTTAATTTAATTAGTGATAACTAAGTCGGATTTACCTGACAATTTAAGCCAAGGATGAGTGCCGTATTGTTACAAGTTTTTTGCGAATAATGCTGAAAAAAAGACAATTTTATAATTGTTAACCATACCCTTTTTCTAAGCGTATCATAATGGAACAGATTTTAGAATTTAGGGGTCATAGAGATGGATTAATCGCCAAAGCGTTTACCAGATATTTGCTCAATTCATTTATATTGCAGATCAAAGGTGAATGATAAAATGGCTGCAAGCACAAAAAAAGGACGTCTGTCGTCCGCTAAAACTCTGGCTCAAACTGAGTTTGAGCGACAAGGTCAGGTTGTTGATACTGCGCCTGAACGCAAGACGCCCGTAAATGTTACGGTACCGCAAAGACAAGTCAATGCTAGCGCTTTGAGGTTTTTGCTTAAGGTTTCCGATGTGTTTTGGATTGGCGCGCTCATCATTCTCTCAATCTGGGACGGATATGTAGGAACTAATAATAAAGGGATAATTGCGCCAATCGCGGCGGGCATCCTGGGCATGGGAATTTTTGCCGCCTCTTTGATTATGAGTGGGGCTCATAATTTTCATCCAGCGGAAAGCTACTCGGCCCATATAAAAAAGGTGTTTTATGCAAGTTTTGCGTCGATAGGCGTTTGGTTATCGATAGCCTTTTTATTCAAGCCTGAAACATTTTTGCCTGATACGCTGGCGCGAGCAGGCCTCTTTGTGGGTTTAGCGCTATTTTTATTGCATTCGCTTTATTTTATTCAAATACGTCGTTTGCATGATGAGCAGGCCTTAACGCCAAACATAGTTATGCTGGGCGCGACAGAATCCGCACGCAGAATGATCGAACAAAACGCAAAAAGCCGTGAGCTAAACATATTAGCCATTTTTGATGAAAGACTGTCTCGGGCGCCGCTTGATATACATGGCGTACCTGTCGTTGGCCGGATAGAAGACTTGTTATCATGGGAAGACCTGCCCTATATTGACCGCATTGTCGTGACATTGCCGGGTATGGCGGAGGCACGAAAAAAAGAATTTATCGAGAAGGTACGCCTCTTACCTAACCGTATCGCTTTTGTTGTGGATGAGTTTGAAAACCTCAACCATGTTCAACAGCGCTTATCTCAAATTGCGGCCATAGGTGTTCAAGACCTCTCTGGCCAACAACGCAGTGGGCGATATGTGGCCATGAAGCGCTTGATGGACATTGCCGTAAGTGGCACGGCTCTACTTTTGGGCGCGCCCTTCCTTGCCTTAATCGGGCTAGCCGTCAAACTTGATAGCAAGGGGCCCATGTTTTTCTCACAAGAAAGGCAAGGATTTAACAACCGGGTTTTTGATGTTCACAAATTTCGTTCATTACGGGTTGAACAGCAGGATAAACAGGCCGCTAAACAGGTAACCGCTGGCGACAGTCGCGTCACAAAAGTCGGCCGCTTCATCCGTAAGACGAGCCTAGATGAGTTACCACAACTATTTAATGTCCTTAAAGGTGATATGTCCTTGGTGGGTCCGCGCCCCCACGCTGTCGGCATGCGCACAGGCGACATAGAATCCTATAAGCTGGTTGAAGAATATGCCCATCGCCTCAAGGCCAAACCGGGCTTAACAGGGTGGGCGCAAATCAATGGATCGCGTGGACCCTTACACAATGCCGATGATGTGGCGCGCCGTGTTCAGCTGGATTGCGAATATATTGAGCGCCAATCCATCTTATTTGATATCATGATAATTATAAAAACTATTCCTTGCTTGCTCGGGGATAGCGAAAATGTTCGCTAGGGGCTGATCATGGTTGGTCGTTCCATGCTAGCATATATACCGGTCAATCTGGCGAATATCATCGTCAGTTTTGGGACGATTGTGATCTTAACCCGTCTTTTAGATGGGGCCGAGTTTGGCCGATATGCGCTTGCGATGATAAGTCTGCAATTTGCACATATGGCGATCTTCACATGGCTTGAGGCCGCTATGGCCCGCTTTCAGGCCCGCGCTGAGCGCGAAGGGGATGAAAATTCACATCTCAAGACGCTTTATGTTTCAGCGGCTCGCCTATCTGTCGCGGGATGGGCCGTGATGATGGCTTTCTTATTTGTTCTGCCTATCTCACAAGACCTCAAAACCGTGTTAGTCTTTGCGTTGAGCTCTACCTGCGTTCAGCTGTTTAATAATCTAAATCTCGAATCCCATCGCGCAACGCACCGCATTGGCCGTTATAGCGTAATGTATACGACTCAGACGATGTTGAGCTTTGCTGTCGGCCTCTTGCTTGTCGTTCTAACACCCCTACGTGAAGCGGGCCCTTTTGTGGGTATCATTGCAGGCGTGTTGTTTGTGTTGGTGATGGATCTACCTTTTATGATCAAACGTATGAAAGGTGGCGAGTTGCAAACAGATAAGGTCAAAACATATTTTAAATATGGCATGCCCATTTGCATATCTCTGACGTTAGGCTACGCGCTTAATTCCGCCGACATGTTCTTAATTGCGGGTATGCTGGGCGAGGCGGCGGCCGGGTCATATAATGCAGGCTATAATCTTGCCAACCGAAGTCTGGATGTTGTGTTTATCTGGATGGCCATGGCCGTGACACCTATTGCCGTAACGGCCATTGAAAAAGAAGGTGTTGAAAAGTCAAAAGACATTTTGAAAAATTATGGCGCAACTTTGCTACTGCTCGCCATGCCGGCAGCGACAGGGATCGCGCTAGTTTCTGAGCCAGCAGGATTCATCTTAGGTGAATCTGTAAGAGCTGAAGCCGTGACCGTGATGCCTCTCATCGCCTTTGCGGCTGTATTAAATGGTATGATCGCTTATTATGCTCAGCGAGCCTTTATGTTAAGCGAGCGTACGGGGCTGTTTGTGTGGGCGATGGTGCCTCCGGTTATTTTAAATGTCATTTTAAACCTCTGGCTAATCCCTAAAATGGGTCTCATGGGAGCCGTATATGCGACTGTGGTTTCTTATGCTTTAGGATTGGTTTGCGCATTTATATTGGCGCGCCGTTATTATCCCCTGCCCTTGCCGATCAAGGCGTTTTTGCAGATATCTTTTGCCTGCGTGGTCATGGCGGCGGTTATTATCCATGTGCCAATTCCAGATAGCATGCGTGATTGGGTTGAGGTTATCGTCAAAGGCATAGTGGGTGTCGTCGTTTATAGTTTTGTATGCTTCGTGACCAACACAGCAAACTGCCGCGAATTTATATTATCTGTGATTGAAAAGCGTCGCTCTCAAAGTGCGCCGGAGGCCGAGGCGGCATCATGACGGAAAAGCTAAACATAAAAACCATCACGCTGAAAAAACGTTGGCAGCGTCCAACTTTGTCAGTGCTCATACCTTATTTTCGGGATAACCCCGCCGAGCTTGTCAAATCTTTGGTTGCGCAATGCGCCGATAAAAATGTTGAAATCCTCGTTTATGATGACGGAACGGGAGACAAGGCGGTTAATGCAACGCTATCTTCTATTGCCAAATCATCTGAGAGCTTGTGCGTAAAGCTACTTTTGGCAGAACAAAATCGTGGGCGATCTTTTGCTCGTAATCGGCTAATGTTAGAGGCGCGTGCAGAGTGGGTTTTATTCCTTGATGCGGATATGCTGCCATGTGACGAGGCCTTTGTTCAGAAATATCTCGATGCGATTAAAGCGGAGAACACAGACATTATTTTTGGAGGGTTTCAAGTAGAAGATAAAGCCCAGAGAAAAGACTTAGAACTCCATCGCGCTTTTTCTGAAACCTCGGATGCACTTGATGCGAACGCCCGTAATTCATATGGGCCACAATATGTATGCTCCTCCAATCTCTGTGTTAAAAAATCCGTTTTAGAGGCGGAACCTTTTGATGATGGATTTCAGGGTTGGGGATGGGAAGACAGTGAGTGGGCCGCACGTGTGGCGACAAAATATAGACTCGCGCATGCCGATATTCCGGCTTTGCATCTGGGCCTAGAGACAACAGATACGCTTCTTTCTAGATTTCAAACAAGTGGACCCAATTATTTGAGGTTTACGCAAAAGCACCCAGAGATTGCGCGCAGCCTAAAGCTATACTCGGTTGTTCAGAAAGTTAAACATTTGCCCGGGCAAAAGCTGTGTCGCCCGCTATTGAAATTCATGGTTAAACTTAATGTCTTGCCAATTCGCCTTCGTCTTTTAGCGCTTAAGTTATGGCGTGCCAGCTGGTATGCGGAGAGCTTCTCATGACCACGATTTATGAACCGTCGCGAACTATAAGTTCGCGCATATCCCGTCGCCTGACGCGCTATGTGTCCCGACGTATGGCTAAGGTGAAACTTGACCGGCCGATCGTAAGCGTGACGTTTGATGACTGTCCTCTCTCAGCCATAGATAATGGCGTAAAACTGCTTGAAAAAGAAGGTTGGCATAGCACGATTTATGTATCCGGCGGCTTGATGGGGACGACCAATCATCATGGTTTACATATTAAAATATCCGATTGTTTAGAGCTTGAAAAAACGGGTCACGAAATTGCCGGACACACCTATTCTCATATAGACGCCCAGCAATATAGCCTGTCACATTATTTAAAAGATATGGACCGAAACAGACGGCTTTTTGAAGGGGCGGGCCTTAAACCCTTTGAGACCTTTGCCTACCCATACGGGCAAACAACGCCGGGTTTAAAGTCTGCGCTGTCTAAAAAATTCTTAGGTTTAAGAGGCATTGAGCCCGGTGCACATGCTGACCAAGTTGATCTTAATCAGGTAAAATCCTTTCCGGCTTTTTCTGGCGCAACCCTAGAGGCGGCTGTCAGCAAAATTAAGGCGTTAGAAAAAGACCCGGCCTGGATCACTATTTTTACACATGACATTCGCGACAACCATTCGCCATGGGGGTGTTCGCCAAATGATATGAAGCGCCTCGTCCAAGCCATTAAAGAAAGCGGGGCTGAGGTCATGACCGTGGCGGGAGCCATTAAAAAGCTAGGAGCGGCCTAATGAAGAAAGAATCTATGAAAACGGTTTCCGTCGTCGTCCCAACCTATAAGCGACCCGAAGATATCAAGCGGGCACTAAAGAGCCTTTTGCAGCAAAATCTTGAAGGGTTAGAGTGTGATATTGTCGTTGCCGATAATGATCCGGCGGGCAGCGCAAAAGACGCCGTTATGAGGATTGCGCAAAATTCTCCGGTAAAAATTACATATGTTCATGCGCCAGAGCCCGGTGTTTCCAATGCCAGAAATTCGGCATTAGCCCAGACGGGCAGTCCATTTATCGCCTTTTTAGATGATGATATGACGGCGTCTGAAAATTGGGTGTTAGAGCTTGTTAAAACGTCTGAAAAATATCAGACGGCCATCACTTTCGGCCCCGCAATTGCAGAATTTAATGACCCGACCAATCCGATTAATTCTCACGTAAAGCTAGCCTTTTCTAGAACTATGGAAGCCGAGGAAGGTTTGACAAATGAGCTGTTTGGAACAGGCGGCTGTTTGATTAATTTAAATCTGTGTGAATTTCCGTCTCCACCTTTTGATCCAAACTTAAATCAAACCGGGGGCGAAGATGATGTTTTATTTGCGAACTTAATCGCGCAAGGCGGCAAGATAGGCTGGGCACCCAAAGCAAAAAGCACAGAACATGTTCCGGCCGACCGGGTCACGCGGGACTATATTTGGAAGCGCCATTTTAGTTATGGTCAAGGACCATCTCAGAGTGAGGCCGACAAAGGGTTTGCCGGCAGTTTGGGTGTTGCATTTTGGATGTGTGTTGGGGCTGCTCAGACACTTATTTATGGCCCCGTATATCTGGTGATGAAAGCCTTGAAGAAGCCCTCTGAAATACGGTTTTTTATCCGCTTGGCTGAAGGGCTTGGAAAAATGTTATGGTGGGGCGGCTTTAGCCCGCGGCTTTACGGGGCTGCCAGTAAGGAAGCCTGATACGGTCGCGCCAATAGGGGCGCTCAAAGGAAAATAGTTTCGAGCTTGTGGCGACAAACATCACCCAGCTCAAATCATTTTGCTGTAAGATCGTACTTTCAGACATCGAAAACATTATAAACATAACAGTGGATAAGACGGCCCAATAGGTTTCCGTTCCGCCTTTGGCTATGCGGTCTAGGGCCAGTATCAACGTCATAAGGTAAAGAATAGCAAACATGATGACGGCAACAAGACCAGCCGATAAGCAAATTTCAAACCACCCATTATGAGCCGTCGGTATACCCCATTCCAAATGTAAACGTACATAATAGGACGGTCCGAGAGGGTCCAGCCAGTAAACGCCATATCCATATCCCGTCCAGGGTTTGGCTTTAACGCTTGATAAAAGGCTCGTCCAAATATCTGTCCGTCCCGTTAAGGTACGCTCCTTACCGATGAGTTCAAACATGGCGTCGGGTATCGTCATCATCAGAGTGGCAAATAGACAGACGGAAAACACAATAATATACATAAGGGGTATACGAAAAATTGGATAACGCCGAAAAATGCGTAACGCGATAAACAAACCGATCATGGAGAGGGTTACCAGAAGCGCCGTTTTGGAGGTCGACATAAGCACCAAGAAAAAACAAAGAAAGCCCATGGGTATCCAAATCCAGCCCCGGTCAGGCCGCATCGCAAAGGCGCACATCATAATAACGACGCCTTTAGCCATCGCGCCGCCCATATAATTTTTCTCAATCCAGACGCCGCGCCAGGCGCCGACATGAATTTCGTTCATAATTCCATATTGTGGAAAGAACAGGGCCATGACGACACAAGACACGGCCAGGAAAGAAAACGCGGCTGCCAGTATTTGGACCATGACACACCAATTATACCGCGCGGCGATCAGAATACCGAATGTTGTTGTGACTAAAAGCGCGGCTGTACGCCGATTCGTGACACCGGGATCTATTGACCACAACATACTAATACCGCACCAGAGCACGCATAAAATCAGTAATGGATTAAAGGCCGCCAATCGTATGACTTGGGGCAAGCGCCTCAATAATAAAAGCAGCACAATTCCATAGGCAGGAAACCATAACATGCGTCCGAGCGGAGATTCATATTCTGGGTTATTCGGGTCTGTCAGTAACAGTGCGACGAGCGCCGTTGAAAACTGGCAAATGAGCAGTGCAAACAACGCCATCTCGATGGCCCGCACAAGCTGGCTAAAAGCCCTGTCTCTTTGTTGAATTCCATAATGTGCCGGATATAAAAGCTCGGTATTCATAAGGCGGGCGCCATATAAGATTCGGTTTGAAGCGGACCGGAATTTATAATTTGACCGGCGCAATGCCCGCTACCTTGTGTAATTAAGCTTGCTATCTCGGCATGCCGTGGATCATGACTATTATTGGGGGAGCTAACCAGCACCATAGAGTCTGCGTCTTGAATTAAATGGATCGCCGTATCGCTACGATCAAAGGCGGGACAGTCCACGATGACGAGGGAAAATTGCTGCCTAATCGCCGTCCAATAATTAGGCGCTGAAACGATATTGACGGTGTTCTCTTGGGAAATCTGCATCCAGTCAAAATATGTAACTGCAAGACCTGTGTCGCCGACGAGGTACAAGCCGTAAACGGCGGAGCCATCATCCGGTTGCATATGATTGGAGCCCGTTAGGCTGTCGGTAATTTGCCAAAAAGGCGTTTGTCCAAAATTTGCGTCATAGGGAGCCGTGAGGTCACCATAATATGAATGTGCGACAGGCGTATCAAAAAAGGCCTTTTGTGTTTGATTGGCGATATCAAAATCCACTAAGGCCACGCGTCCACCGTTAAGAGAATAATATTGTGCCGCCAGCATGGCCAGCTCTCGAGCGGTATGACTTGTGCCAGTGCCGCTATAGGCGGACGTTAGGCCAATAACGGCAGCCGTGTTTCCGTCACGAAGGTACCCAGAAAGGTAGGAAAAGCTCCTATATAGGGGGTGATCGGTGTTTATCATGACACATTCAAAACGGCGTCTAAGCTGTCTCAGACCCGGGAAGCGTACCTAAAACCGGAACCGGGTTTGCCTGAGTCTCATAGGGGGATGGATACTCATAAGCCTGAGCCTGTGTCGCCAGACCTGCCGTCCCAGAGACATAAGGCACGGTTTGATATGATGGAGCAGGCGTGCTTGCATAAGCTGGTTGCGGTTGTTGATAGGCGGGGACAGGTTCCGGAATTTGCGGGTTCGAAGTGTGAACAGGCGCGATATCTGATGACGGATTGGCGCCGCGTTTCTTTCTATCCGAGTTACGACGACTATAGCCAGCAGACGGCTTGGAATATAGTTTGGGGTCAAGAAAGACGGTCAATAAAGCCGCCACTAATAATGTGAAGAGCCACCCTAAACTAATGAGTGCCGGAATAATCTTTGCCATGTTTCGGCCTTTGCGCGGTAGGTTGGGCCACGAAATGACGTCAATATTTTCGGCATCCGCTTCGACTTGCTCTTGGTTGATGATGGCTTCTTGTTCTTTCGCTTTGTAACCGCGCAAGCTTTGGTCAAGGGCTGCCTTTTCCCGCAGTAATGTTTCATATGTCGGCCCAAGCTGAGTGAGTTTGGCAACCTTTCCAATAGTAGAATCAACTTGGCGCTGAAGCGAAAATTCTTTTTCACGCAGAGAGTCTGCCGTTGATTGCAATAAATTGCGACGCGTCAATAATTCTTGATACACGGCGTTGGGGCCGACGCGCCGTCCACCAACTGGATTTCCGCTATTGGAGCGCTGCAAGGCCTTATATTCGTTAATTTCGGCTTGCTTGGCTCTGACCGGATCGCTTCCCGGAAGATAACGTGACAGTAAATTTTGCAGCTCCAACTCGGCTTGGCTGAGTCTCTGAGCGGCTCTGTCATCGACAAAGAGATTAATTTCAGCAGGCGTGTTACGCAATTGGCTTTCGACAGCGGCTAGGGCAGCTTCGGATTCGGTCAAATCGGCTCGCAGTGTTCCAAGTTCAGCTCTTAATGTTTCAGCCAGGTCAGACGAGCCTTCCTGTTCTGATTCATAATTTGAAATACCATTTCTGGCGAGGAAGGCTTGGATTTTTCGATCCGTTTGTTCGAGCTTTTTCTCGGTGGCGATACGTCTTTCCGAAATGGAATCTACAGATCCGGCAACAAATAATGTTTTGCGATGATCTTTATAGGCGTTGATAAAGGCTATCGCCGTTTCAACGGCAATTTCAGGGTCTTCATGCTTAAACGCCATATTGATAATGGAGGATTTAGGCTGTGGGGCGACCCAGTAGGCTCTGTCGACAGCGGCATATAGTTCAAAACTTGCAATATCTTTATCGCTTTGAGACTTCGCTTTGTTGATTTTGGCGGAAGCGTCCTTTGCAAAGCGTGTAGCGCCATACTTGGCGACCATATCATCAGTGACCTGTTTGATCACTTCAGCATTTTTCATAATAGCCACTTCGTTAAGTGTAATAACGTCGGGTGTTAGAAGGAGGCCTTGGGAATTTTGGCCGGTGACCGAATCATAAACATACTCACTGCCGAGCTGGACGAGCAGACTGCCTTCACCTTTATAGGTGCGCTTAATGTCTCTGCAGAGGTAAAAGGCAACAAGACTTCCAATAATAAATAAAGGAATGATCCATCTCAATTGCCGTACAAAGGAGCCAAACATTGCTCCAACACGAATGTTGGGCATTCCGCTGGTATAGTCACCAACGGTGAGGTCTCCAAATTGAGGATGGTCAGATCGACGGTCCTCAAAACCTAAATCGCTAGAATTTCGACCGAATTTGGTCATAGAAATTTCCTTAATAAAATATGTCTTAATTAGGGCTTCCGGCGAAAATTTTAATTTTTCGTTATCCATTCTTGTTAACACTTCAATTAATGAAGAATTTTCGCATTTAGGGCCGAATTTATGCCAATATTTCGTGAATCACGTAAAATATGCTGTTTTATGGGAGCTTTTGCTCTGTTTTTAGGGGGGTGTAGCGCTCCATTTGGACCGAAATCGCCATTTAAAACGAATCACTTGCAACCAAACATGGTTAATAAAAGCGCGTTGTATCGCTCCCAAGCGCGGATTCCCCGTCGCCCAACGGGTCCTTTATTTCAGCGTTGGGTGGATTATGAACCACAATATCGTCTTTATCCCGGCGACCAAATTGACATAGTTGTGTCAAGCGCGCCTGAGCTCTCGCGGACATTAACAGTTGGTCCTGACGGACGCATAGTCATGCCCATGACAGAGCCTATTATGGCAGCAGGTAGAACTTTTACGCAGTTAAATGACGAATTGACATCTCAACTGGCTAAGCAGCTCCGCGATCCTCGGATTGCGGTCACACCTCGCGCCTATGGGCCGGAGCAAATTTACGTCGGCGGTGAAGTTGGACAGCAAGGCACATATACATTGCCGGGCCCGATTGGCGTGATTGAGGCGATATTTATGGCAGGCGGCTTGTCCCCGACGGCAAAATCGCGTCAAGTCGCTGTTCTGCGTCGAGCACCTAACGGTGGCATGATGATGCGAGTTGTAGATATTGGCGGCGGACTTATGCAGAAAAGCCCATATAATGATATCCGGCAGCTAAGGCGCGGTGATATTATCTTTGTACCAAAAACCCGTCTGGGCGAAATTGCTGTATGGGTGCAGACTTTCCGTCAAACGTGGCCTGTTGACTTTAATCTGAGCTATCAGTTTGGATCGAATGGTGGCGGGACGACGGTCGTCACACCATAATCAGCTTAGATTAGGCAGCGTCTATTGAGGCTTTGTTTTCTTTAAGCCAGCCACGGGCGGCTTTAAGCGCTACCGAGACATCTTCGTTGCTCATTTCGAACGCGATTTCGTCACGGTAAGCCTTGGCGGGCTTGGAGCCTAACAGAGCGGCCAGATTGAACCATTTATGGGCTTCCACAAAATCTGCTACCCGGTCTTCAAGCTCGGTAGAATACATTAATCCCAAGCGAAACAAGTCTTCGCTTTTTGCACAGGCTGTAACAGCCTCATGCGCTTCTTTGACTTCAACATCAGTAAAGGCCATTTTTTTTCCTTTTTCACCTAACACCTTTGGAGCCTCCTTGCTGGGGCCCGCTTTCGGGCGTCTGCGATGTCCGGCTCCCACAGCCTTTCTATCGCGTGTGTGTAATTTTACTTGGAGCTATAAATATAAAGTTAACAATGGCTATGGTTAATCAAGTTTAATGATGGTTAAATGTAGTATAAAAGTATTATAAGGCAGTTATATTGTAATTAATATTGTATTGATGTAATATAAAAACAAGTATAAATGTCTTGTATACATTGTCTCGCCAGCATTTTCTGAAATCAAAATGAAGTAAAAAAAAGATGAGATTTATTTTAAAACCAGCTTTTTTTGTCATATGTTTTGTTTTGACCCATATAAATCGCCGAAACCTGCAATAGAAAATGAACCTGAACTAACAATAGCTGTGGCAATTAAGGAGCTTGCGAAAATATGAGGCTATGGCATTCAGGCTCATGCCTATTTCTATTGCCAGTTGGAATATAAATTCCATTCGCTCCCGTATTGAAATTACCCGTCGATTTTTGACAGAGAGCAAACCTGATATATTATGTCTGCAAGAGATTAAATGCCTGCCGGAGCAATTCCCACAAGAGCCTTTTTTAGAGCTTGGCTATAAATATATCGAAATTAACGGGATGAAAGCCTATCATGGCTGCGCGACCTTATCGCGAATTCCGCTTCAGCGTATGGACATCGAGTTTTGCCCAAAGGGCGAGGCGCGCCATGTGAGCACCATTGTCGAGACGGGCCCAGGGTTTGAGCTGCATAATTTTTATGTGCCGGCGGGAGGCGATGTGGCTGACCGGGAGGTAAATCCGAAATTTGGACACAAGCTGGATTTCCTCGCCAATATGACCAATTATTATGAAAAGCGGGCCAAAGGCACAGACCCAGGGCATGTGTTGGTGGGCGATTTTAATATCGCGCCACATGAAAATGATGTCTGGTCGCATAAGCAATTGTTGAAAGTCGTCTCGCATACGCCCCTTGAGGTTGAGATATTAAAACGGTTGCAAGACACGCATGATTTTACCGATTGTTCACGGCTTTTTGCCAGCGATGATGAGAAGCTTTATAGTTGGTGGTCCTATCGGGCCCGGGATGTGTTTAAGTCCAATCGCGGGCGGCGCTTAGATCATATTTGGGTCAGCCCGAAATTAAAGCCAGCCGTTCAGGCCTCAGGGCCACAGGGCCATATCATTCACACAGATTGCCGTATTTGGGAGAAACCATCAGATCATGTTCCGATGGTTCAAATTTTGGATATTTAATTCCGGGGATTCATATTTGGTGACTAGTCCTGCTTATGCGACTACCAAAAACTTTCTATCAAGCTTGAGCACGTTTCCCCATTAAAACGTGTAAGGCGGAGATTGAATTATTTTGATCTCCGCTTTTCCAGATTTATCTATCCCATAGCGAGGCGATAGCCGCCGGGCTCAGTGAGCAATATCGTGGCCGTGCCTTTGGTCGGTTCGATTTTTTGGCGCAAGCGATAAACATGGGTTTCAAGCGTATGTGTTGTGACGCCACTATTATAGCCCCAAACCTCATGTAATAATTCATCGCGCCCCACAGGCTTACCACCAGCGCGATATAGATATTTCAATATATTGGTTTCTTTTTCGGTCAGACGAATGTCACGCGGCTGTTTGCCGTCGGCATCAACAGACGGTGTCAAGCGTTTGAAAGCTGGCGCAAATTCATAAGGCCCCACTTGAAAGGTTGCATCTTCACTTTGCTCAAAGCTGCGTAAATGGGCCCGCAAGCGTGCCAAAAGAACCGCAAAACGAAAAGGCTTGGTGACATAATCATTGGCCCCACTGTTAAGGCCCAATATTTCATGCATGTCGCCATCGTTACCTGTCAACATAACAACCGGTGCGGCAACGCCCGCTTTACGCATCAATTCACAAGCTTCTGTGCCCAGCATATCCGGCAAATCCACATCAAGTAGAATAAGATCAAATGTGGAGATTTTTGCGGCTTGAATGGCATCTTTAGCATTGGCGACGTCTTGGGTTTCAAATTCGTCATATAGGGCAAACTGCTCCACCAGCTCGGCACGAAGCTCCTCATCATCATCAACCAATAAAAGTCTTTTTTTGACAGCCATAGTATTTCTCTCAATTTCTGAGGTAATTACACTTGTTTTACATCCTAGACTAATGCCAGTTTAATCGCAATGCATCACAAATATGAGATGATAAAGTGAGTATTTTAGTTAATTGCAAAAATAGGCGTATAAAAATTGCCGATATATCTTATCCCTGCCGGATAGGTCGAGGCGGTTTTATTGACCATTCCAAAGGTCGAGAAAGCGATGAGAAAACGCCGCTGGGGGAGTATAGGCTACGTTTCGGCCTGTATAGGGCTGACCGATTACCTGCGCCCAAAAGCGCCCTCACCTTTCGCGCTATTCGCAAGGATGATGGTTGGTGTGATGCTCCCAAAGACCTTGCCTATAATCGTTTTATACGCCTGCCTTATCAGGCCAGTCATGAAAAATTATGGCGTGAGGACGGGGCCTATGACATTATTTTAGTGATGAGCCATAATGATAGCCCGCCTCAAATCGATGAAAAAGGAGTTGGGTTTGGTTCAGCTGTCTTTATTCATATCGCTCAGCCGGATGAACGGGAAACTTTGGGCTGTATCGCGCTTGCGCCGGAGGTGATGGTCAAGCTGCTAGGGCAAATCACGACAGATGGTAAATTAAAAATCGTCTAAATTTGGCCCGAGCTATTGCTGTGATATTTTCCACATATGCACGCAAAGCCCTAAGAGAAAAAAGATCAATAGCTTTGAGCATATCCAGATCCAATCACTCCAAAATTCGACCGTTTGTAAAGTGTAAGCCTTATTGTCGGGGGATACACTTTCGGGGGAAAGAAACAAAATGGGAAGACACATGGCGGCTATGGTCACATATATGATGGTGATAAGAGCGACGCCCCATTCTACATAAAGATCGTAATAAAACTTCTCATAGAAAAAGTAGCTCATCGCCAAAAGCGCGAGACCCGTAGAGAGCCTAAGAGCATATGTTGGGCTCAATACGAGATCAAAACCTGGAAGCAATTGGATTGTGGCCAGAAAAGCGAAAAATGCAATAAGCAGCAATGAGCTCAGCAAATGATCAAAGCTGTTGCGTTTTTTTCTATAGGCGAAACGGCTATTATAAGTCATTGCATCATACCCCTCACCCACATCTATAATATAGGGATATGAAAATATTATTTATTTGAGTATCAAGTGCTGGTTAAGCCAAACTCAAAGCACACATCCCCGCGCCGGGCCGAGACGCCATTAATGTTGAAAAAGTCATAGGCTTCCAGATAATACTCACCAGCTTCGAAATGGCCGGTAAAGCTTTCTTGGTCCTCTTGGGCATTTCTGGCTTGCATAACAAGCTCTCCGGCTGACCAAATTTCAAAATCGGGGTCACTGCGGGTTTTGCCGTCTAATCTTTGCATAGAGAGAGAATATGTGCCCGATTGCGGGATTGAAAAACTGATATATTCGCGGTTGCCAAGCTTATTAAAGTTTCCGGCATCAACGACGGAGCAAATTTCGGCCTGCGGCCCGTCGAGAACGGCTGTCTTATATAATGGAATGGTTGACAATATTGATCCGTTATTGGTCTCGCCTTGGGCGGTTTTCCCTTGCCCAAAAATGTCCTGACCCGACATAAGAATGTTTAAGTCCGAGCTGTTGACGCGCGTATTTTGGGTGATTGAATCCGCGAAGCTGTAAATCGTTGTAAAGACATTGGAGGATTTAAAATCACTGTGGGTTAAGGCCTCATATATCGGCGCAAACCCGGCCGATATATGATCAAACTCGTCATTATTGCTGTCATAAATATCAAAGATAATGCCGGCAACAGATAGCTCGTTAAACCAGCCCTGATTTCGGGTTGCTGATCTTTCAATATCAAAGGAAAAGCCGGAGTTTTGTCCGGCCCCTGAGCTGTCCTTATAGACAGGCTCGTCCAAAACAATGGCGGAAAAGGCGTTACTAAAGCCTTCACTCATGGCCAAGCGAGGATCAAGACGGTCGCCCAGCCCGTGCAGGCCGCCAATAGTATCTGTGCGGGATAATTTATCTTCAATAAAATGCCCGATCTCATGGACAACGACATGGGGATCATATTCATCTGTATCGCTGTCGGCATCGCCAAGTAGATAAATAACGCCATCGTCAATATCATCAAAATAGGCGGATGATCCAATATGTCCAATTGATCTGTCGCCCAAAATTGCGCGGTTATTTTGACTCCAGCGAATTTCAAGAGATGGCAGGGCCACATTGTTATCAACGGATGCCAGTAAGTTAGTCGATTGATAGGCGGCGCCAAGAATTGCAAAAGGCGCCCCGGCACGGGTTTGAGAATAGCTGTTACCATCCCACCCCGAAGGCGCATGTAGATTGCGTGTTTGACTGGACGTCCCAGATGACGTTAGCGCGCCCGATAGCGCATAGACGGCATTATTTTGGGTATTATCCGTAATGATGAAATCCCAATCTGCCTGGCCGTCTGATACCATTTGCGCCAGAGCCGATACTTTGACTTGCGTGTTTGGTTGGGTTGAAAATTGATAGTCGCCGTCGCGATCGGTAATATCGGTGTCTATAATATTTCCGTCTGCATCGCTTAATTGAACAACAATGTTTTGAGCGGGTCTTTCACTGATATTATTATAATCCAGTCCAAAGCCTTGAGACTGGTGTGGGACGAAGTCATACGTGATTTTACCGTTGATCGTAACAGAGCTTGTGGAGCTTGACGGTGCTGGTGCCGACGGCGGCGTATTTGATGTGGCTGTCGTTGGGTTGCTTGCGTTCCCGCCTCCACCGCAGGCCGCCAAACCCATAGCGAACATAGAGAGAATAGCGATTTTTTTGCTTGGCACGGTTGGCTCCTCAATCCGTGCGCGTCATCGTGAACGCGCTTGGATGAGACCAAAGCAATTAGAATGCCATTAACCATAACTTAGGGGAAATGGATTGCAGGAAGACACATTTTAGGGGAAAAAGTAGGCAGACTTTAAATCTTTGCAGACTCCAAAAGACGCGGCATGCGGCCATATCTTTCGATCAATATAGGAAGGATAAGCCATGTCATTAAGAGGCAGGACATAAATCCGATAATGGCCAAAATCGCCATAGATCGTAGGCCGCCCATAGAGGCCGTAATCATGCCGCCAAATCCGATGAGTGTTGTCAATGTGGTCAGGACAGCCGCCGTACCTGTTGTTTGCATAATTTCATAAATCGGGGTTTTGCCCTCTTCGGCTAAATATCGATGATAAATATGCAGGCCATTATCAACGGAAATCCCGACAAGGGATGGCAGGATAACCATATTCATAATGGAGAGCGCCGGACCAAAGGCGCCCATAACTCCGACGGTGAAGAATATTCCCATGAAGGTTGGCGTCAATACAATCAGCATGCCGCGAAATGATTTGAGGAAGAAAAATATGACGACCGCTGTCGTTAGAGCCACTAATATAATGGCTTTTAGCGCATCGGCCTTCATCAAATCGAGCATCTCAAGGAGGATAAAGCTCTCTGAGGCGGCAAATTTGGTTTTTCCATTTATCTCAACTTGCGCGACATCATCATAAAATAGGGTCGCCTCTGTGACATCTGACATGCGAACGTCGTCTTCGACGTAAAAGAGAAAGCCGGGCTTGTCGGCTTGGCCTAACAAGGAACGTCTTAATGAGGCCGGAAGATCAGACACATTGAGCTGACCGATTGAGAGATAGCCTTCACTGCTTTCATATCGTTCCGGGTCAAGGCCTTGAAACTGATCGGCGCGATTTTTAAGCCGACGTATAATATTAAGGCGTTCTTGTTGAACATCAGGCGGCGGCACATAATCTAACAGGCTTTGTGTTTTTTTGATTGACGGTGTCTCGGTATCGGTTTCGATTTTGTCTTTAAAATAAGCATTGATGGCTTGGAGCTCATCCATGTCTTCGGCCACAAAAATAGCGCGGGAACTTCCCTGTTTGAAAACATTTTTTGTTGCAGCGACCGCTGCCGCGTGAGCCGGCTTAAGTTTGGACTGAAGGTTTTTTGTGTTGGTTTCGAACTGCATATGTGGGGCAAAAATGGCGGCTAACAATATAGCCGCACCCGCCAAGGCGACAACCTGAGGCTTAACTTTGAGCGGGTTGAGATATTTCAATATTTTTTTCTGTGCGGACTGTTTGAAGCTCGGCTTCCATCCAGCCCGTTCAAATAAAACCAAAAGGGCCGGAAAAACGGTATACATCGAAACCAGAGCGAGAATGATCCCCATTCCAGCGATAAATCCAAATTCGTTAAAGGCCCTAAACTCGGTCAATATAAGGGCGAAAAATCCCATAGAGGTTGTTGTCGCGGCCATCAAAGACGCATGACCCGTCTCGCCGACCATAACGGATAGGGCTTCTGTTACGTCTGAACCGTTATGGCGTTCTTCGGCATATCGGCTGAAATTGTGAATGGCGAAATCAATTCCCAAGCCAAACAGGATCAAAATTAGAAAAGCTGTGATTAAATTAAGGCCGCCAATCGTTACCGCCGTTATGGCCATCGTCCATAAAATGGAAAGAGCCAGAGGAATGATGATAATAGGGACGGCACAGAAGCTTCGGTAAAAGAGCATAATTAATATGGAAATCAGCAAACCTGCGCTGGCGAGCCCTGTGCCCAAATCCGTCATGACCGCTCCAAATTGTGCGACCTGGCTGGCGATCCGTCCGGCGACGCCGCCTTTAGCATCGGGGAAGGCCTGCTGAACCTCATTCATGACATCATAGCTGTCATTCACCATCCGGCGGCCTTTTGAAAGAGAGCTATACCCTGGCTTAGGCCAAACAATTAAAAGTGCGGTTTTGCCGTCTTTGGATACAAAATTTGCCGATTCTTTTTTGGGCTCATTGGTGGCGTCAACCAACATTTCAATGCGCTCAGAGTTAACTTCGTTATGGGAATAGCCCCAATTGCCCGTTTCCCGAAAATGTACAGAAACATTCTGGCCCGTTGCTTTTGAAATTTCCTTAGCGACATAATTCGGATGAGCCTCATCTATATCGTTTTCCAACTCCTTAAGCTCGTCCATACTCAGCAGTAGAAGCTGATGTTGACTGATAACTTCGACATTTTCTGAGTATTGACTGGACGCGACCCATTCATATCCGTCAATTTTCGCTTTTGTGGCTTGAATAAATTCCAGGGCTTTACCTGGCGTGTCGGACTCGGCGACGATTTGGATGGAGGAATAGCTCCCTGCCTTTTCCAAGGCCCGCTTTAGTGTTTTAACACTGGCGGCATTTTCCGGCATGAGCGCATTTACTTTGGTTGAAATTTTAATTCCATCAACGGCCAGTACGGCAAAGACACTCACGATGACGGCAATAGCCAGTACGATCCAGGCCCGCGCGACCAGAAAACGGCTCCAACGCTTGGCAAGAGGATGTATGTGTGACGCGCTCATAGGTTAAATTGGCATTAGATGGACAAAGGTAAAAATTTCATAAGATTAGATATATCCAACTTTCAAGCGTTCTTATGGGTGAATGCAAGTGATTTCAACGAGAGTTTCATGTCATTTTAGTCACACATCATCACGAGTATGAGATCACCTTGGCCAAAAAGATTAAAACCCATCTGTATAAGAAAGCATTCCCAGAGGCCTGGGTGTCATAATTCAATATGACGCGTTAATTTTATCGCGGGGCGCGTTTCGCCAATATGCGTTGTAAGGTGCGGCGATGCATATGGAGCCGGCGCGCGGTTTCTGAAACATTTTTTCCGCAAAGCTCATAGACACGCTGTATATGCTCCCATCTTACGCGGTCCGCGGACATGGGGTTTTCTGGCGGGGCGGGACGTTCGCCTTTGGGGGCCAGCAAGGCTTTACAGACATCATCGGCGTCGGCGGGTTTAGCGAGATAATCAATTGCGCCGGCTTTGACGGCATGAACGGCGGTGGCAAGATTGCCATAGCCGGTAAGCATCACCATTTTACAGTCGGGGCGTTCTTGATGTAGCGTATCGACAACCGTGAGACCATTGCCATCTTCAAGCCGCATATCAATAACAGCAAAGGCAGGCGGCTTGCTTTTTACCAATGCATTGGCCTCGGCCACCGTTTCAACGGTGGTGACTTCAAATCCGCGATGGGTCATGGCCCGGCCTAATCGGTTACGAAATGGACCGTCATCATCAAGGATCATGATCGTATTATCGCCAGGAATGTTATACTCAGTTGTGGACATGATTTTCTCCGCTAACTTAATGACTATATGGGAGTTGTTGGAGTATATCAAATATATCGCGACAATCTGTCATAAATTTTTATCCTGTGACTAACGCTTCCTTAGGCCAGCTTAAATCTATCGCCGCGCCGCCGTCTTTAAGGTTGCCAAATTTCATCTTCCCTCCGGTGCGCTCGATCAAGGTTTTGGCGATAAAAAAGCCAAGCCCTAATCCACCCGCTTGGGTCTTCTCTTCTCGGCTGGAGACATAAGGTTCTCCTAATTTATGTATAATGTCAGCTCCAAAACCGGGGCCATCGTCAACGATTTTAATAGATATTGTTTCAGAATCCCACTTTCCGGTGACGTTAACTTGGGCCTCGGCGAAACCGACAGCATTTTCAAACAGATTTCTTAGGCCGTAAGCCAGCTCCGCCTGACGTCTTAAAGCGGGACTTGCTCCCTCGCCCACAACAGAAATTGCAATGGTAGACCCAAGGCCGTGAAACGGCTCTGCAGCTTCTTGTAGCAGACTTTCAAGATAGATTTGATCATGAATGAGGTCCCCTTCGTCTCCGCGCATGGCGAGCTGTTTTAAGATATCCCGACAGCGTTTGGATTGCGACACGAGGAGTTGAAGGTCTTCTTGATATTTCTTTTTACGTCTTAGTTCACGCGCGAGCTCACTGGCTGTTAATTGAATCGTTGCCAGCGGTGTCCCTAATTCATGCGCGGCAGCCGCGGCCATGCCGCCAAGAGCGGCGAGCTTTTGTTCATGGGCCAAGACCGCTTCTGTGGCGGCTAAGGCTTCGGACATACGACGCGATTCCACCGTGGCCCGCCACGCATAACTAGACGTGAAAGCCATACCGATCATTAAAGCCGCCCAGCTTCCCAGACGGAAAATTAGGGGAAGCGCAAACTCGCCCGGCGCCCGCCATGGCAAAGGCTCGCTATAAAAAAGTAAAGCAAATGACAGACCGGCTGCAAGCAGACCTAAACAGGTCAGCACGGGACGGCTTAATGTCGTCGCACTGGTGACGACGGGTGCGAGCAATAAGAGCGCAAAGGGATTGGTCATACCACCTGTTAGATAAAGAAGTGCAGCAAGCTGCAACACATCAAAACCCAATTGTAGACCAGCCTCCCGATCACTGACCCGTCTATCTAGCGGGCGCGTGAGCCTGACCGTAATATTCACAAAGGCACTGAGTAATATTATGGTGACGCAAGGGCCGACCGGAAAACTATATCCCAGGCCTACATAAACGAATATTAGCGCCAGGCTTTGTCCTAAAATGGCGAGCCAGCGCAGGCTGACAAGCGTTGAGCGTCTTAGCCGACCTGCTGTTTTGCGGGATATGCGCGGACGTTTTTCTGTCTCTTCCGGTGGTAGCGTCGTGGATAGATTATCCGCCATGAGTCAAAGAGACTTTTGATAGGTGCTGAGGCGCTCGATTAGTTCATTTACGGCGGTGGTATGGCTAAAGACATCTACAAATTCGCCTTGAGGGTCCATAAGGAAAATCAGACTGGCATGATCGACTAAATAATCTGCCGCGCTTTCATCATCATAGACTTTTTGCGAGAAAATCTTATAGGCCGACTTGGCCGTCTCGACTTGATCCAAAGTTCCGGTTAGGCCCATTAAATTTTCAGGAAAGCCATTGGCACTTATATAGACTTTCAGGCTTTCGGGTGTGTCGCGCTCCGGATCGACACTGATAAAAATTGGCGTATACACCTCTGCCTTCGGATCGACCTTATATAAGGCGGCCCCCATATTTTGCAGCGCCAAAGGACACACATCCGGGCAATAAGAAAACCCGAAATAGATGAGCTGGGGTTTGCCTAAGATATCCTGATCCGTCACCGTGATGCCGTCCTGATTGACGAGGGTAAAAGGCCCGCCAATATCGGCTTTGCCGCTCGTGACAACGGTTCCGCTTTGCGCAGCCTTTTGCGGCTCAGACTGGCATCCCGCTAAAGCTATTGCAGCGGTAAAGGTCATAAGGATGGAGCGGATAGCTGTCATTGTTTCTTCTTATGCTTACTGACTATGAGATACAGACACGCCCAGTTGCGCCGGATCGATATCTTGCGGGTTCATGTCTTTAAAGAAACTCGCAGATACTGGCGTCTGCGGATTAAGACTAATATTTAAGGTGCCGCCATCATCCAAAAAGTTACCCAGAGACGAGGAAAGGTCTCCCAAAAATTCTGCCTGGCCATCATTTTTAGCCATAAAGGTTAAAGCGCCCAAACCAGCTTTGGCCTGAAGACGCACTAATTTCGGTGACACACCCTGTTGTTGAGACATGTTGGATATAATTTTCTCGACAATGGACTGATCTGTCAGTTTCAGATTTAGCGAGTTAAGCGTGACTTTATCGAGAACCGCATTAAGCTCAGTTTGGGTAAGCTCTTCACCGTCGGAATGTCTGAGGCCGTTTAGCATGGCGGTTGCCCCGGTGCCTTCATAGTCATAGCGCAGGGTAAATCCGTCATCGAGCTTAAACCAGGCATCTTCCACACTGACGGTATCGGTTTTCTCATTCATCACGGTCGAGGAGGCTCCGCTTAAAACCAGTTCGTCAAACCCGACGGCTTGCAGGCTTTGGTAAAATTGCATAACGTCCCGGCTGGTGGGCTCCTCTGTAAATTTGATAGTGATCGGCTTTAGGTTTTGCTCCGAGGTGGTGACAGACCCTTTTTGAGATGAGACAGACTCATAGCCATCAGTCACAATCGATAGGGTATCGGCACTTAATTTGAAATCTTTGAGTGAGAAACTGTCAAATTGCGATGCATAGGGGTTAAGTCCCATAATCGGGTTGCTTGCGCCACTATTCAACTCCGATAGGCTCCGGAAGTATTTTACATTGACGCCGGTTGCCGCGATGGAATTAAGAGAAATATTAGCCGCGGGGCCATTTTTCTCTGAATCGACGTTTAAACCTTTGAGAAGGAAGGTGCCTTTACCTGTGTCTTGATCTTCCGCCCAGCCTATGGTTGCGACATCAATGTTTGCGTCATCGGCCGTGACGCTCATATTCTCCATCAGCATAGCTCCAAAGGCTCTTTCATCCTTGGCGAGGTTTAGATCATCTAACTCGCGAACATCCTCAATAGACTCAAGGGATTTCATTATCCCAGCGCCTATTTTAGGAGATGGATGGGCCATAGAAAGCCGTGCGATTTTGGCGGTCGCGTCGTCACCCGTGACACTTAAACCTTCAATATCCAATCGATCAAAACTGGGATCACCATCCACCATATGAGGACCGGTTACAGTCAGGGTTTCAATATTGATCGTCTCCCCATCATCCCCTTCAAGTGACACGCTATTATAGATATGCCGCCCATTTTTCTCAGACTTTGCCGCCCACTTTATGTCGCTTGCCTTACCCAAGCCCATGTCTGATAGAGCCTGTTTGCTGTCAGCCTTTGATACTTTACGTGAGCCGACCTCGAGCACGTCTTCAAAACTTTTGGCTGATAAACTTTTTGTCGTGATGGATTTGCTGGAAACCTGCACCTCACTTTTTGCAGTTTCCCCCTTGTCCTTGCTTTTACATGCGCCCAACATGAGACTGGATGACAGAATCACTGCAGCGAGATGGTTGCGAATATTGGACATGGTAAATTTCCTTGGCAAATTAACGGGTCGCGAACAGACTAACAGCCCTGCGGCTGCGTTGAAAGACAAAGTTACCTTTCGCGACAGTGACGACCCGCGTATTCTTTACCGCCTATCGGACCGGGCGCGGAAAATTACGATACGCGTGAATAATTCAGAACGGGAAGTGGTGGTCACGGTGCCCGGGAAACGGTCCATTAATAAAGCGCAAAATTTCGTCAAAGAACAAAAAGACTGGATTGAGGTTCAGCTTGAAACCCTGCCGCCGCCTCAACCCTTTGAACCCGGGGCTGAAATTTTACTTAAAGGTGAGCGATATAAGCTCTTTCATGTCGAGGGACGCGGGCACCCAAAAATTGATGATTATTTAAAAGAAGTCATTGTCCCGGCGCCCGAGGACGCTTTTGCAGGACGTGTACGTCGCTTGCTGATCCGAGAGGCGCGCGAGGCGCTTGAGCAATCGACCTATTATTACGCGGGCCAGCTTGGCAAAGAGGTCGCCAAAGTATCGGTGCGCGACACCAGCTCGCGTTGGGGCTCTTGTATTACCCGCAAAGGCAAAGGCCATATCAGCTATAGCTGGCGGCTTATATCAGCGCCGCATTTTGTGCTGGATTATGTCGCCGCCCATGAGTGTTCCCATATGATTGAAGACAATCATAGCGCCGCCTATTGGAAGGTGGTGGGCTCTATTTTCCCCGATTATAAAAAAGCCAGCAAATGGCTTAAAAAAAACGGGGCTTTTTTACATGCGGTCGGCGCGGAGTTTTAGAGGCGAAACGATTATTTATGTCTGCGTCATAAATTTAATCTGTACCTGCTCACAGTGATTTTGCATGGCGAGTTGCGCGGCCTTGGCATCCCTGTTTTTCAGAGCGTCCAATATGGCCCAATGTTCGGAGATACGGTCATTGAACCCTGTGTCAGACGCAGTTCCACGAATGGCGTGTGAACTTATAGGCTCGCTGCGTAGATTCCATAAATAGGCCACCGATGATTCAATGACCTTATTTTTCGTGGCTTTAGCAATTGCAATATGAAAGGCTTTATCAGCTTGGTCCGGTGTCATAGTGCTCCGAACCTGACCCGACATTATATTGATATATGTCTCTAGTTCCTCAAGGGTTTCATCCGTGATAGATAAAGCAGATAAAGCAACAGCTGGGGACTCTAGCGCTTTTCTGGCTTCGGCGATTTCAATCTCTCCAATATTAGAGTTTGGTTTTGGTTCCCATGTCGGAGTTTGTCTTAAGAAAATCGCGCCACTACCCCGTTTGTTTTCTATTATGCCTTGGGCTTGCAATATTGCTTTGGCCTCTCTGATAATCGTCCGGCTTACATTCATCTCTTTAGATAGGTGCCTCTCACTCGGTAATTTATCACCGACGGAATAGATACCCGATTGTAACTTCGACAATATTGAATCGGCTATGGTTTGGTATGCAGTATTATTCGTCATTTCTAGTCGCGCGTATAGCGTGTAACGAAACTGTATCAACCAATTTTTTATAGTAATCCTAAGGACTAGCCGCGCTCAAAATCAAATAATCTTTTGCATTCAATCTCTTACGCGAAACCCTCACAAAAATAATCCTAGATGCCTAAAACGGGTGTATGTTTCTATCATCACATCACAGTCACCCGTTCTTTTGAGAACAGCTGGGATGTGACCATAAGTTTTCTTGGGCCGGGACAGTCACGCGCGATCTGGTTTGATGTTCAAGAAACGGTGCTCGGATTGTAGGTTTAGGGTAAGCTTGGGTTTAGATAACTGGCCCATGTGACAGTCCACCCTGAGGCCGG
>CAZPLJ010000011.1:0-14751 GCA_964587545.1 uncultured Caulobacterales bacterium
GGCGTCAGCCCGTCTCGAAGGATGCAGGCAGGGGCCGCATATAGACAAGCAGACCCATTAAGACCTAAGACAACATAATATGGACGCTTCATTCGGATTTTTATCATTACTCCCGCCATTGCTCGCCATTGGCTTGGCGCTTCTCACACGGCAGGTGTTTTTATCGCTGGCCGCAGGGATCTGGCTCGGCTTTGTCATACTCGCGGGCGGAAACCCTGTGGCCGGGACGTTTGACGCCATTAACGGCATCGTAGCCGTGTTTGAGAGCGGCTATAATGTGCGCATCATTATCTTCACACTGGTGGTGGGGGCGCTGATCATTCTCATTCAACGCTCGGGCGGGGTACAGGGGTTTGTCAACCGCTTGCTCGGCTGGCTTGCGGCTAAGGCTCAATCCGCTAAGGGGCGGGGCCAACGGCGACGTGTTGAATTATTGGCGCTCCTGACAGGCCTAGTCCTCTTTATTGAAAGTAATATTTCTATCCTCACCGTGGGCACAGTCTATCGCCCCGTCTTTGATAAGCTGGGTATCCCGCGTGAAAAGCTTGCCTATATCACGGATAGTAGTTCTGCGCCCTCTTGTATCCTTGTGCCGCTTAATGCTTGGGGGGCGTTTATTGCCGCGCAGCTCGCGCTGCAAAATCTAGAGCAACCCTTTGGGCAATTGTTAAAAGCCACGCTGTTTAATTTTTATCCCATGCTGGTCATTGTGATTTTGCTTTATGTGATATTATCAGGGCGCGATGTGGGCGAAATGAAAGGCGCGGAAGCCCGCGCGCGTAGCACAGGCAAGCTTTTACGCGACGGTGCCGTACCGATGGTGGCAGGCGAAGTATCCTCGACCGAGATGAAAACCGGGCTTGTCCCAAAGGCGCGCTTTATGCTGATCCCGATTGCGGCCATGGTAATTTTAATGCCGAGCTTTCTCATTATGACAGGCTGGGAGGAAGCTGGCGGTCAATGGTTTAAAGCCTTGCAATCCGGGAGCGGCTCACATGCGGTATTATACGCCACGAGCTTTGCCGTGATATTATCTATCCTGATGAATAAATTTTCCGGGCGATTGGGCCTCCGCGAAAATTTTGATCTCGTCATGAAAGGCATGGCGGGGATGGTGCCGCTGGCCATTTTAATGGTGCTCGCTTTCGCGATCGGCTCGCTGTGTAATGACCTCGGCACGGGGGCCTATGTGGCCGAAACCGTGAAGGGTTTTATTTCCCCGGCCCTTGTGCCGACGCTGATTTTCCTCACCGCCTGTTTTGTCGCCTTTTCCACGGGCACCAGTTGGGGCACCTTTGCGATTATGCTCGCCATTGCCGTACCGCTGGCGCAAAATATGAATGTGTCTGTGACGCTGGCGATTGCTGCGGCCTTGGGCGGCGGTGTGTTTGGGGATCACTGCTCGCCTATCTCGGACACCTCGATAATCTCTAGCATGGCGTCGGCCTCTGATCATATTGATCATATCCGTACGCAACTGCCATATGCGTTGGTTGCGGGGGCGATCACGGTTTTACTTTATGTGGTGTTGGGGTTTGTCAGCCTTTAGCGATAAAAAAACCGACAATCGCACTCATGGGTAGGGCGAGAAATTCGGCGGCTGAAAAGCTATAGCCCAGCACATCAAAAGTGGACGTGATGATAGAAATTATATTCGGCCATATATGTCCCGCCTCAAGGTTGCGCAAAACTTCCGTTTTTACGGACCACAAAAATGCTGGCGTCGGGATCACAAAGGCTGCCGTGAGAAGTCCGGCCATCATGCCGCGCATTTTACTCTCAGTTTTCCAACTGGAGAGGCTCCAAAAAATAAAGGCCAAGACCGCGGTTGCGATTGTAATGACCAGGGTTGATTTTAAAATATCCGACAGACCATCCGCCTGCCAACCAAGGGCCCGATAGGCGAGAATGGCGCCGTAAAGACCTGCAAAGGCGGCCATAACGAAGGTGAAGGCATAGCGCCTTTGCTGACGGGTTTGAACGAGGAGCAAGATTTAGCCCCCGAGGCCGTCCCAAAATGCACGCGCCTTATTAAAGAAATTTTGGCTGGCTGGGCTGGTCTCGTCACCGCCCTCACGCGCAAATTCTTCGAGGAGTTCTCGTTGACGCGCATTTAGCTTTGACGGCGTTTCAACAGACAGCTCAACATACATGTCCCCGCGTTGAGGCGAGCGCAGGACGCTCATGCCTTTGCCGCGAAGCCGCATACGCTTGCCCGATTGGCTGCCTTCCGGGATTTTAATTTTGGAGCGTCCGCCATCAATGGTCGGGATTTCCACGTCACCGCCAAGAGCCGCGATCGTCATGGGCACAGGGGCCCGGCAGTATAAATTCGGTCCCTCTCGTTCAAATAAGCCATGAGGTTTAATGGCCACGAAAATATAGAGATCACCACGTTGCCCACCACCCGCGCGCTTAGGCGCGGCATCGCCTTGACCGGAGAGCCGGATGCGAGTGCCGTCTTCAACGCCCGCTGGAATGTTGACATCTAAGCTTGTGTCTATCCGGGTCTGTCCACCACCATCACATTGGCGACAGGGATTGGAAACATATTCGCCTTGACCGCCGCATGTTGGGCAAGCGCGCTCCATCGTAAAAAAGCCTTGCTGGGTACGCACCCGGCCAACGCCGCCACAGGTAGAGCAGGTTTCAATGCTAGCCCCGGGCTCTGCGCCCATACCGTCACAGCGCTCACAGTCTTCGGAAATCGGGACGGTGATTTCCATATCCTTGCCATTGAAAGCTTCATCCAGAGAAATTTCCATTTCATATCTGAGGTCTGATCCGCGAGCCTGACGACCCGCACGGCCTCCGCCGCCAAACATATCGGCAAATCCGCCGCCACCAGCTGATCCGAAAATTTGCGAAAAAATATCCCCAAAGTCCTGAAAGCCCCCGCCGCCCATACCGCCCTGTTCAAAGGCGCGATGACCCATCCGGTCATAGGCCGCGCGTTTATCGCCGTCGGATAAAATGCCGTAAGCTTCGTTTATTTCCTTAAACTTGGCTTCGGCATCCGGGTTGTCTGGATTTCGGTCGGGGTGAAACTCCATGGCTTTCTTGCGAAAGGCGGATTTTAAGATTTTTTCGTCCGCCGTTTTGTCAACGCCGAGCACGTCGTAATAATCACGTTTGGCCATGAGTTTTCTTTTTAAATATTGTGTTTAATCCCGAATGCTTGGACACCATGTAGTTATGGCTTTCACAAAGTGCAACAATTGGAGAGTTTTTATCCTTAGATGTTTCCGCGATGATAAGTTTCGGGTGAAGCTTCTTCGGGGCGTCTTCAAAAAAACCGTTGAGGGCTTTAAAATCATGTCCCTCAATGTCCAGTTTTAATGCATCAATATGTGTAATGCTGTTGGCAAAGCAGATACGTGCAAGCGTATCGATCACAACGGGTTCAACATCTTTTCCGCCCGACACAAGCTTTGCTTCACCACGGTTAGTGTCTCCACCTCCTAAAAATCCTGATCCCGGCTCATCGGATATGGCCGCGCGAATAATTTGCACATTTGCCCTGTTAGCCTTGATATTGGTCTCAAGACGGGTGCAGGTTTCAAGCCCAGGTTCAATCGCCAGAATACGTGTAGCGCGTGTGATACTTTTAGCATAAGCGTTTACATAAAGAGAGTAGAGCCCAACATTTGCCCCAACATCCAGGAAAACAAAGGGCGTTGAAATGTCTTCAATGATAGCGTCTTTAAGTGCAGCGCGTTCCTCGGTATCCCAAATTTGTACCCCGCAAAAAGCGCGTTTTTCGCAGCGGTTTTGACTTGGATAGAGCCGAGCCTTGATACCCAACTCTATCACCACATCATAGGGTTCGCTTTGGGTGGCCATAGCGCGTTTCCGACAACGGGAAATCATCGCGCGTCCCCATCGGTTATCCTTATAATGTGCGGCTTTTATTCGCCAGGCCTCTCCGGGCTCAGCTAGAGCAAACGTGCCAAAATGAGGATCGAGAGCGACGGTCATTGGTCAGTAAATTTAAGCAAAAAATAACCCCGGGCGCAGTTGGGGGAGACAGCACCCAGGGTTTAGGTCGGATATAGCCATCAAGGCTTAGACCTCTGTCTTATGCTTTGTCCTCGTCATCATCGACGTCTTCAAATTCGGCATCGACAATGTCTTCGTCATTTGAAGACGAGTCATCTGATGCGGCGTCATCACCGTCACCGGCATTGGCATAAATTGCTTCACCCATTTTCATGACAGCGGCCGTCAAGACTTGAATCTTATCGGTGATGACAGCTGTGTCGTCGGTCTCAGCAGCTTCACGCAGCTCCTTAATGCCGATTTCAATAGCTTCTTTGTCAGCATCGCCGATACTATCACCATGTTCGGCCAGATCCTGCTCGGCCTTGTGGGACAGTGCTTCTGCCTGGTTTTTCGCTTCAGCTAATTCACGGCGCGCCTTATCCTCATCAGCATTGGCTTCCGCGTCTTTAATCATCGCATCGATATCATCATCAGACAGGCCACCAGAAGCTTGAATACGGATCTGTTGCTCTTTGCCGGTGGCGTTATCTTTGGCCGACACATTGACGATACCGTTGGCATCAATGTCAAATGTCACCTCGATTTGCGGCATACCACGCGGAGCCGGCGGGATGCCGACCAGATCAAACTGACCGAGCAGCTTATTATCAGCTGCCATTTCGCGCTCGCCTTGAGAGACGCGGATAGTCACAGCGGATTGGTTATCCGCCGCTGTTGAATAAATCTGGCTTTTCTTGGTTGGGATCGTGGTATTGCGGTCAATCATACGCGTAAACACGCCGCCTTCCGTTTCAATACCCAGCGAAAGCGGTGTCACATCAAGAAGCAATACGTCTTTAACGTCACCTTGCAGGACACCCGCCTGTATAGCGGCGCCCATCGCGACCACTTCATCCGGGTTCACGCCTTTATGAGGCTCTTTTCCAAAGAAACCTGATACGGCTTTTTGAACGGCCGGCATACGTGTCATACCACCAACCAGAACCACATCATCGATTTCACCGGCTTTCAGACCAGCATCAGCGAGAGCTTTTTTACATGGCGCGATGGTCCGCTTGATAAGATCCGCAACTAAGGTTTCGAGCTTAGCCCGGGTAAGCTTCATATTGAGGTGTTTTGGGCCAGACGCATCCGCCGTAATAAAGGGTAGGTTCACTTCATAGGTTGACGCAGTTGACAATTCTTTTTTGGATTTCTCAGCTTCTTCCCGAAGACGCTGCAGCGCAAGCTTATCGGTTTTTAGATCAATGCCATTTTCTTTTTTGAACTCATCGGCGAAATATTCGACAATACGCATATCGAAATCTTCACCGCCTAGGAATGTATCACCATTCGTGGCTTTGACTTCAAAGACGCCGTCACCAATTTCAAGGACGGATACGTCAAAGGTACCACCCCCAAGGTCATAAACGGCGATGGTCTTGCCGTCATTTTTATCCATTCCGTAAGCCAGAGCCGCCGCCGTTGGTTCATTAATAATACGTAGGACTTCAAGACCTGCGATTTTACCAGCGTCTTTTGTGGCTTGGCGCTGGGCATCATTAAAATAAGCAGGAACTGTGATCACAGCTTGTGTGACGGCACCGCCCAAGAAATCCTCAGCGGTTTCTTTCATCTTCGTCAAGATCATGGCGGAGATTTCGGCTGGACTGAAAGCTTTCTCGCGGCCTTCAACATAGGCATCGCCGCCTTTGCCTTTGACAAGCTTATATGGGACTAGTTTTGCGTCCTTTTTGATCGCTTTGTCGTTGAACGGACGTCCGATCAGACGTTTCACCGCATAATAAGTATGGTCCGGGTTGGTCACGGCCTGACGTCGAGCGGTTTGCCCGATAAGGCGTTCGCCGTCTTCACTAAAGGCCACCACAGACGGAGTTGTCCGTTGACCTTCTGAGTTTTCAATTACCCGGGCTTTACCGCCGTCCATAACGGCCACACATGAGTTGGTGGTTCCCAGGTCAATTCCGATAACTTTTGTCATCTTAAGCTCCTGTTTGCGCCAAGCCTTAACATCAAGGCAGATGGCAAAATAAAATCAAATTTAATGCGGGTTTAAGCCCGTTGGATGGGATATGGGGGCGTAAATTTCTGGTGCAAGGCCGGATATGCATTTTTTCTAATATCTTTTCAAAAGTTTAGGCTAAGAGACGCTCATGACCGACTTCCCATCCGGCTTTGCCCATTATCCGCATTATTTTGATGCTCAACAGCAGGCACAGTTAATCGATTATGTGAAGGCCGGCGTAAAGCAGACCCCGTTCTGGAGACCGACTATGCCGCGAACGGGCCAACCCCTATCTGTGGTGATGAGTAATTTCGGCCCATTAGGATGGGTGACGGATAAAGACGGTGGCTATCGCTATGAGCCGTCTCATCCGAAAACGAGAGAGCCTTGGGCGCCGATCCCGAAAATGCTTTATGATGTTTGGGATAGGTTAACAGATTATCCAGTGCCGCCCGAAGCTTGTCTCATTAATTGGTATCGGGAAGGCGCGAAAATGGGTGCTCATATCGATAATGACGAACAGGCGACCGATGCGCCGGTCGTGTCAATTTCGTTGGGAGATCCGGCCATGTTTCGTATGGGAGGCCCCAAACGCGGGGGGCCAACAACAGGCTTAAAACTTTTTTCTGGGGATGTGGTTGTGATGGCAGGTGCGAGCCGCCATTGTTACCATAGTGTCTCTAAAATTTTTTACGGTGAAAATGCGCTCGTTCCCAAAGGAGGGCGAATAAACCTAACCCTTAGGCGCGTAAATGTTCCAAACCAATAATGCTCGATTAAATCTTGATAGTTTTGGTATGGAACCGTCCGGTGGCATGTTCAAAATATTTTAAGCAAGTGCCAAGTAAGTAATCAAAAGGCATGCTGAGTAATTTTTACAGACTTATCAAGGCATAATAGGCCTGCTGAGACTTGAAAACCCATTCCTCCGGACAGTGTCCGAGGCGAAGCGGAGTAGGAATGCGATGAAACGCGCAGAAATCCACAAAAATAACCCAGAGGGCGTACGGGGTTTAACAGCCCAAGAAATCGCATTGTTTTCGCAGAGCTTTACAAAAGAATTTGAGATTGAACGTGTTCGGCTCATTAATCGTTATCATAATCCTTTTGCAAAACGTAAAATTCTTGTTCGTGGCTATGATATTTACTGGGAAAACTACCCCGAGGATTTCACGATACAATCACTCACCGTCAGAGCTCTATTGATGCATGAGTTATGTCACGTTTGGCAATATGCTACGGGTCGTTTAAGTTTATGGCGATATATCACCCAGCCAAAAAACTGGTTTTATGGTTATGAATTTAACGAGGCTCAAAATTTTGATGACTACCCTATCGAGAAACAAGCTGATCTGTTGCAAGACTGGTATATCATGAATCATGGGTTGCCGTCTTGCCACCACGACAAAGGCAGCTGCGCTCCAGAACTCAATCAACTTAACTCTCTTATACCATTTGCGTGGGATCTCGAACCTGATGATAAGTATGAAGCGCAGGATATTCTGATCAGTTAAATTAAAACCGTAGCTAAATTGTTCATTGGAAACGTTATAACAATTGCCGGGCTTCATTCACGGGATTTCTACGAAGGCGGGTTAACCCAACCTTGTCTTCTTTGGCAAATCCGCAAAATTTCCGGCGCGTTTTTCACGGCCTGCGCTCATGGCTTCCATCATCTCGGACGGGATGAGCATGGACATGTTCCAGACGCCTATATAATCGAGCGCATCCGCCGTTGAGTGGTCGCGGCCATAAGTGATCATTTTCTTACAGCCATAAACGGCGAGAGGTGGCTTCCTCGCAATCTCGGCAGCCATGTCAAGCGCGGCCTCAACCATCGCCTCTTGGGTGTCATAGACATGATTATAAAAGCCGAGGCGATGCAGCTCATCGGCGCCCATTTTTCGGCCCGTATAGGCAAGCTCGCGAACGACACCTTCGGGGAGATGATTTAAGATGCGCGGGAAGGTCCCGACATCCGCCGTCATGCCGACATTAATTTCCTGAATGGTGATATAGCTGTCCGATGTGCCAAGCCTGATGTCGGCGGCTGTGACCATATCAACGCCGCCACCAATGCAGCCGCCTTGGATCGCAACAATCACAGGTATGCGAGCCTCTTCCAATGCGGTGAAACTGTCTTGCAAGGGTTTGACCGTTTCCAGAAAACGCGCCCCATATTCGGCGCGGTTTTTATCCCCGTCCCCGCCCACACTCGCCAGCATGGAGAGGTCAATGCCTGCCGAGAAGATCGGGCCTGTTGAGGAGATGACGATAGCGCGGGCTTTGGAATTATCATCAATGTCGCGAATGATTTTGGGAAGGTCGGCCCAAAAAGCCATATTCATAGCGTTGCGTTTTTCGGGGCGGCTCAAAATAATATGGGCGACCTTATCGCTGATTGAGACCTCAAAACATTCGTAAGTCATTTATGACCTCCTAAATCAGAGCGTAAAAAGATAGCCTTGCGCGGGATTAGCTTGGCCGTCTAGAAATTGTTTATAGACGGGGAGAATTGCCGCAAGCCCCTCGCCTTGGGAAATAGTGAGCCAATCTTTCGCGCTTTCACAAAAAGGCAGCCATCGCGCGGCGAGGTTTTTGGCAAAGCCCTCTGCGCCCCAATCGGCAAATCTTTGCTTCGCCCGATCTGGGGCGAAAAACATTTTGGGCGGCGCGCCCACTTTTATCTTGGGCGGGGCTACGCCTTTATAATGGGCCTTGCCGACCATGCAGTTATAATAAATATTATTGCCAAACGCTTCATAAAGCGCACCCGTGATGGCTCCATTTCCGGCCATATCAATGATAGCGCTGGATTGGGTCGCATCAAGCTTATTTGTGTCATCATAGGTGACGACCTGATCGTAAAAACCTGTGATCTCAACAAAGGCTTTATTGGTTTTAGAGGTTAGTCCTGTCACCTTCACACCGCCTCTTTCTTTCAAGCAAAAGGCTGTGCCAAGCGCGGTTTTGGACGAGGCCGAGGTCAGCAGAATTTGCGAGGCGTCGAAAAAGTTTTCATCGCCAAACATATCATCGATGAGAAAGCTTGTCGTAAAAAGCGGGCGTAATATGGGCTGTAGGCTATCAAGCTCCGGTACAAAGCTTGGATCGTTTTTCGTGCGGGTATAGCTGTTATAAACACTGTGAAGTTGGGTTCGGTGGTCCGTGCCGTCCTGAAATCCGATCGGAGATAATTTTACGGGCTTCATGTCAAAGCTCTTTGCGATAGGGAAAAAGCCGTAAAGGGGCTCACCCACGTCAATTCCAGCACATTTGCTTTCTGTCACGATGGCATAACCCCAGACGGGCATGCGACCTGTCCCGTTCATGTCTATGCCATAGGCATACGGGTCAAAAAACTTCCAATAGCCGATCATATCGCCCGTCACCATATAGGTGATATTGTTAGACGTGAGCGCCCATGGCCCGACCGCGACGCGAATATGATTATCGGCCAATGCTTCAGGCGTAATATTGGCGAGCGTGATATCGGCGAAGTCGGATTTGTTGACAAGGAGCGTGGTCATTAAAAGACCCCAGCCCCGTCACAGGAGATGAGCAACTGCCCAGCAAGGCCCGCCTTGCGATGTTTGTGAATTGTCCGGTATTCCTCCGAAGAAACGGCGGCAAACATGGCTTCGGCGCTTTCATATCGCACAATGGCGACCGCGTCCCATTCGCCTTCTCCCTCCCCGATGAGAAAAGCGTTGGCATTGCCGCCAAAAATCGTCTTGGTGACCGCTCCGTTGATGCGCGCAAAGCCCTCTGCATAGCGTTGGTAAGCATCGCGCCCGGAAATGTCTTCCCCGTCTCTATAGGTGGCTTTGTCCTTAAACTTGAGCAGGTTAAGCATATAGACGGGCTCATCCGCTTGTTTGTGGGATAGGAAGTTTTTGATCTGCTCAGGGGTGGGATCAACGGCGTTTAAGGTAGGCATTTAATATCCTCTCATAACGTCTGTTGGGACGCTGTCAAAAACCTCATCCGGAACGAAGAAATCTCCCATTAAAGGTCCGTCATGGCCAGGCGCATATTGGCTAAAATCCGTGATACCCGCCTCTCTTAGAAAGACCTCATCAATGATGAAATTACCGGTGAAAAATTTGGCAGGTTTGTTCATCATAATATAGGCCGCATCTGCGAGTATGTCCGGGGTGCGGCTCATCTTGGCGACAGTATCACCCCCCAGAACATTACGGATCGCCGCGGTATCAATAGCGGTTAAAGGCCAGAGCGAGTTTACCCCGATGCCAAAGGGCTTAAACTCTTCCGCCATACCCAGCGTACACGTGCTCATGCCATATTTAGCCATGGTATAAGCCGTGTGTCTCGCAAACCATTTCGCCTTCCCGAAAGTGACATTTTATTCCTGTTATTTTATTTCATCTGACTTTATGTGCATCTGTAGTTAAAATACAAGTGGGGTCTTGGATATGGGTATTGCCGAAGAAACTGTCAGAATCGAAACCTTAAAGTCGACGATGAATCAATTAAGCCAGCTATAAACTTAACCGTACCGTGAACATGATTATTGTTTTGATGAAACTTTTATATTTTGGTTTTTATCTGAAATATATGCATTTTTTAGATAAAGATTGGCCTTAAATTATGGCACTACCAGAGGGTATATTAGTCTGTCTGACCGATCGGTCTATGAGTGGCTATGACTTAGCGAAGTCCTTTGACGCGGCTGTTGGTTTTTTTTGGCATGTATCTCACCAACAAATTTACCGTGAATTGTCAAAGCTCAGAGACAAGGGCTTTGTTGAAAGCCATGAGGTGATCCAGAAAGGTAAACCCAATCGTATAGAGAATAAGATCACGCAAGCAGGCCGGGATCATCTACGCGAGTGGTCAAAGAAACCTAGCCCCCTACCCTCGGTCAAAGATGATCTCGTCCTGAAATTTTACGCAATTTCCGCCATGGATATTGACGCGATAAAAGACCAAATCACAATCCGGCTCGATGTGCATAAAGAACGCAATTCTCGATATAAACGGATGAAAGAAAAACAATTCGATAATAATGAAACCCTAAGCCCTGATGAAAAAGTCAAACATTTACTCCTTGAGTTGGCAATCGAAGAAGAAGAAAAACGCCTAGAATGGTGGCAAAAAGGCCTTGAGAAAATCATAGAAATTTATGATCGAGACAAAATATGAAATCCTGCCGCGGGTTTTTTAATCCCGAAGACGGTTTCCAAATTATCACTATTCAACACATCCTTGGGGATACCAGAGTATTTTATCTCTCCGGCTGACATCAGCCAAATCTGATCGGCAAACTGATTAGCAAGTGCCAAATCATGCAATGCGGCGATAACAAGTTTTCCTCTTGCGGCTTCAGCCTTTAAAATATCCATCATGGACAGCTGATAAAAAGGATCAAGGGCCGCAATGGGCTCATCCGCTAATAAAATAGGTGCATCCACAGCGAGAGCTCGGGCAAGTAAAACACGCGCCTGTTCGCCCCCGGATAACTCTGATAACGGACGATCCACAAAGTCCGTTACCTGCGTCTTTTCCATAGCGTTTTTGATGGCCGCCTGCCCCACTTCGCTAATTTTTCCCAAGCGTCCCCGATGCGGCACTCGTCCCAATTCGATGACGTCGCGAACCGTCATGGATGGTGCCGCAAACCGGGTCTGGGAGAGATAAGCCATCTCTTTGGCTCGCGCTTTGCCCAAGAGTTGTTTTTCATTGATTTCAATATGTCCAGTCACGGGGGTTAAAATCCCGACCATGGTTTTAAGCAATGTCGACTTCCCGCATCCATTAGGCCCTAACAGAACAATTAATTGTCCACCCTCCGCCTGAAGCGAGATATCTTTAATCACTGTCTTGCCGCCATATCCGGCGGAAATCTTATCGCTTCTTATCATGCGCGCATCTCCCGAAGCGCTAGCCAAAGGAAAAACGGAACACCAATCAAGGACGTCAGAATACCAAGATATAGTGTTGTTCCCGGTCCTGATAAAAGCCGCGTGACCATGTCAGCTGCAGCTAAAAAGCCCGCTCCACCGATGGCAGACAAAGGAATTAGACGCGTCGGATTAACCCCAAAAAGAAAGCGTAAGATATGCGGAATAAATAACCCGACAAATCCAATGGCGCCAGCGATGGCCACGCCGCTTCCGACACAAAGCGCAACACCGACAATCAAAGCCCACTTAACGCGGGATAATGACACGCCAAGGCTGACGGCAGTATCTTCACCAAGGCTCATGGCTTGTAAATCTGGCCCCAAGTAAAACAGAATGGCTAAACCTAATACTGTAAACGGGCCACATATCATTAATCCGCTTAATTCGGCATTTTGCAGGCTACCCATAAGCCAATAGACAATCTCTGATAAGGCCCAGGGATTAGGTGCAAAATTCATCAATAGCCCAGTAAACGCTGTGGCCAGTGCGCCGATACCCACGCCCGCCAAAATCAAAGTTGAGGCGCTTTTGCGCGGGCCGGTCATAAGCAAAATCAAGCCTGCCCCAAGCGCGGCCCCAGCGAGCGCGGCAAAAGGAACAAAATTTGAAAACCCAAAATATAGCGCCACAACCGCACCAAAGGCGGCGCAGGCCGAAAATCCTAAAATCCCCGGAGCCGCCAAAGGGTTTCGCGTATAGCCTTGAAGCGCGGCCCCTGACGCGCCGAGCCCGGCGCCGATAAAGGCGGCCATGGCTGCTCGGGGAAGTCTCAGCTGTTGCATAATAAGATTTTCAAGCTCTGAGCCGTGTCCAAATAATCCAGAAAGGGATTGGCTCAAACTGAGATCAGCCGTTCCGACAAATAATGACAATCCAATAGACAGAATGGTGAATATGATCAGGCATGCTAATTTCATGGTAAGCTATCTATCGCCTTAGAAATCCGCTCGGCCACGTCGATTAAATGTGGACTGGCGCATGGCCAGAGTGCCCCCGGAATATCAAGCTGAGGATGACGATCCAAAAAATCCCGTAACACCCTATTTCGGATGGATTTAGCTTGAACACTTTCATAGCCGTCTGTAAAAAATGATGTGACAATGAGATCTGGCTCAAGCGAAAGCAAAAATTCGGGATCACGGCTTTGCCAACCTGGCGAGGTGATTAGGTTTTGCCCCCCAGCCGCTTTGATAGCCGCGTCAACATAAGTGTCCGCTCCGGCTGTGGCGCCTGATCGGGACATATATAATATTTTGGGTTTAAACTGTCTGACACTGGCATGCGTTTCTAGGGCGTTAAGTCGCTGCTCCAAATCTATCTTGAAAGCGTTCGGCGCACCGAGGGCTTGGGCATTATCTATTACCGTTTTAAAATCCTCTCCCCATTTAAGAGAGATAATGTTTTTCCCGGACAAATTTGCAAATTTTGAAGATGTTACGCCTTCGCCAGGCCCGTAAAGAATAATATCGGCGTCACTCGCCACCAGAGTCTCTGCCGCGTCCCAAACTTGCGGGAGTTCACGTTGGGCAGGACTGGCCAGAGAGATTTTATCTCGTGATTGCCAAGATAACGCCGCCGCTTGATCCAGCTTGAGAGCCAATAGATAACTGTCCCCACACAGAGATGTGGAGGCAATCTTAAAATTGTCTGCAAAGCTTTGACTAAATGTCAGCCCGCAGGTCACCATACATAACGCAACCTGAAATACCCGTTTCATTCACGACTCCATATTGCGCACGCGCGCAAAATCTATTCATGTCGTCATTGGAATAATCCATGCCCGCAAGTACATCCCGCCTCAAGGCGCTGGCGACGTGTTGGCCGGTCTTCTGACTTTCCGGAAAATCACACCGTCTCGCCTTCCCATCTCTGGTGGCATTAGAGACTAGCTAACCGGTTACAGCTGCGGGAGCAGTTAAGGATTTTCACCTCATTCCCAGTTTCACCTCTTACGAGGCACCAACAGGAGTTTATTAGGGACGATCATCGCTCAGGGCAACGATTTATTGATTAGGACCCCGATTAAGAAAATCAGAGGCGCTGGTTTGCTGGCCACTGCTTGTATCTATTGGCGTTGGTCTCTCTATGTCACGCAGGCGGTCAAGGGGTCCAATGGGCGGAGTCGAGGGCGCCGTTTGCGTAGCAGGCGATCCACTGGATGCGCTCGCATTTTGGGCCGCAGCCTGAGCGGATTGAGCCGCATTTTGAGCTTGGGCGGCGGCCTGAGCGGCAGCATCACTGGACGCTTGAGCTTGGGCTGCATCTGTCGAGTTAGGGTCGGCTTGTGAGGCCGCTTGGGCTGCGGCATTACTTGCAGCTTGCGCTTGAGCGGCTGCAGTGCTGGCCGCTTGGGCGAGAGCAGACGCGTTACTGGCGGCTTGCGCTTGAGTAGCAGCATCACCCGCGGTCTGAGCTTGGGCTGCCGCTTGAGCGGCGGCGTTACTTGCGGCTTGAGCCTGAGCCGCAGCAGCTTGGGCCTGAGCTTGGGAAGCCGCAGCATTCGTCGACGCGGTTTGGGCTTGTTGACCCGTTGGATTACCAGAGTTTGGAATATCTCCATTGGCTTGTCGTGTGCCGGCGTCTGCCCCGCCGCGTCCTTGGGTCGTGCCAGTTCCACCTGGGCCTGTTGACGCGCTGCCTTGCTGACCAGAGCCTTGACCATTTGGCACGCTACCCTGTTGCCCGGTCCCAGTTTGGGTGCCTTGGCCTAAGCCTTGAATTTGGGATAAAATATCAGCGACCGACGTCGATGATCCGCCACGCTGGGAGCCGGCTTGAGTGCCGTCACCTGTTTGACCCGGTGTTTGACCTGTACCG
>CAZPLJ010000011.1:14851-58118 GCA_964587545.1 uncultured Caulobacterales bacterium
CTTGTTGCCCTTGTTGCCCTGTCCCCTGCGGTTGTCCGGTTGGAGACTGGCCTGTGCTCCCCGGTTGTCCGTTAGGCGATTGTCCCGTGCCGCCAGCTTGACCATTAGGGTCCTGACCCGTGCCGGTTCCGTTGCCTTGGCGAGAGGACCCAAATCCTTTGATCTGAGCCAATATGTCGGCCACAGACGACGAAGATCCACCGCGCATAACCGATTGATTGGAGGACGGGCTGCCACTTTGGCTATTTTGCCCACCCGATCCGGACTGACCACCCTGTTGACCTTGTTGGCCTTGCTGACCGCCTTGTTGTTGGCCTTGTGATTGTCCGGAGCCGTCTTGTGGCGACCCAACGCCCGTTAGGTCCTCAATAATATCGTCCCACGCCTGTTTTTCTTGTTCAGCCAAAGCTTCATCGCTTTTGGCCGCCTCACTGGGCGTATAGTTGGCATTCTCAGCGGTTTGAGCCGGGTCCGAGCTCGCGATTATTTTGGCCCGCTCGCGCATGAGATGGCGTCGTGAATCAGTCGGTAGGCTTTCAAGGGGAGTAGGCGGACCGTAAACGTTAGACCCCTGACCCGTTGAATTGGGATTGGTTATATCTTCGAAAATATCTTGCGTATCGGGCCGTTTTTGGGATCGGCGCCAATCCTCCTCGGATTGGTCCGTTTGATCGGTTATTTGCGCGTAACTGGGAACGACCGTGAAGGCCCCCAAAGCCATAGTGGCAACACACATGAGCAAAAATCTCTTCATCATGAGTACTTTATATCAAAATCCACCTGACCCTGCCATGAACGATTTAGGAACAAATTCGTGAAAAAAACCGTTAGTTTTCAATCTGCCTAATCACGCGAAAGCCCGTAAAGTCATTACTATCACCGCGTCTTTGCATTAATCTGGCCGCATATCTTAGATCAGCAGGCCCGGAAAACCACGACCCGCCACGCACTGAGCGTTGATTGCAACTGCCGCGTTGATCCGCACGACCATCGCTCGGCGCGTCACGCAAGTTAAGCGTATTACAATCCAATGTCCATTCAGCGACATTACCTATCATATCTTTAAGACCGAATTTATTGGCCGATAATAAGCCGACCGGTAAGGTCCTATCGCTCGACGGATCCGTGCAGGCGCTATTGCCCCATTTGAGACCGCTTTCCTGACCTGCGCCATTGGCAAAGGCGCAGAGAGCCGTCAATGAACCCCCTTGATGTGTACCGGTATCACCACCGCGCGCCCCATATTCCCATTGGGCTTCGCTTGGCAATGAATAGGTAAAACCCGTTTTGCTCGACAACCAGCTTGTATAGCTTTGCGCATCATCCCAGCTGACATTAATCACGGGTCGTTTTGTGCCGCCCCAGCCATTGTCATTGGGGCGTTTATTACACCCGCCGGATGACACGCAAGCATTCCACTCGGAGAAGGTAACTTCATGAACACCCATGGCAAAAAGATTGGAAAAATTGACGGGTCGTTGTGGTTTCTCGTTTGGCCGAGCCCCGTCTTCACCGTCAGCCGCACCCAGATTGGCGTTGCCCGATGGCAGTGACACCATGAGCGGGCAGACATCGCAATCTTTGAAGGTTCGCCCGGGAGCAGGTTTTAGCTGTTCAATGGCGGCGATGGCTTGCGGGACATAGACGCCTTGTGGATAGCTTGAAATATATTGCTGATAGCTATCGGCGCGGTTCGCCGCTCTGGCCGCGTCCCAAGCTTGACGGTCAGCCGCGCTCGCAGCAGCTGAAGCCTGATCGGCTTTAATCTGATTAATGCGATTTTGGGCTTCAGCCACCCATTGTCCGCGCGGCTGTTTGGCGAGATAACCTCCATAGCTGTCTATGGTATTAGCCAGAGCCGCCGCGTCCCAGTCGACCGCATCTTGGGCGGCGCGTTCTGCTGCATCTTTTCGGATAGCCTCGGCACGGGCTTTAATCTCGGCGATTTTTTCACGCGCTTTGCTTTCATGTAAACCTTCCGGCCAAGCTTCAAGATAGTCTTCATAGCCCGCCAGGGTTTGGCGCTGCTCGGCGATACTCCACGCCTTATTATCATAGGCGTCGATTTCTGCCTGAGCCTCGTCTTTATGTTTACCATCGGGGAAAAGCTCTAAATATTCGCGGTAGCCTTCTAGTGTGTCTTTTTCGAGCGCTCTGACCCAAGCCTCATCATCAGCCGTGCGCGTCGGTTTGGTTTCATCAGGTGTCTCGGCCACCGGAAGGTCAATGACGGGTTTGTTGGGCACATCGCTTGGTATGATGACCTTAGACATGAGCCAAAATGCGCCCAAAACAATCGAACCGACCAAGGCACCCGAAACAGCCCATCTAAACCAAGGCGCGCGTTCCTCTCGAATTTCGTGGTCACTCGGGGGCTGCCACTCGTTTTCTGTATTTGGTTGCATATTTTGAGGTATTATTTGTTCAGTCGTCTCCTCAGATAACGGGATTGTTTCTAAAGCCCGTTCCCGATATTGGTTTAGAAGCTCAAGCTGTTCTTCAGGCTTAAGCCCATAATTTGTTGCCAAATGTTGCTTTTTAGCTTTCCCATTCTCATCCATAAAAAAATGAATTGTGCTGTATTTTACACCACTTGTTCTCATCCGGCGTAGTGTGAACTGAGAGGTTTCATTCCATGAATAAAATTTCCGCTTGAAAAAGGAATCAATTTTGAAGCCTGATTTATCAAGAACCAAACTTGGGGGTTTAAAAATAGATATGAAAAACAGGATCGTTCCAAGGCCCATAAACACCGTGACGGCCCACCAAAAATAAACAGCATTGTCGCCCAATAAGGACATTAAAGCATCACCCTGACGCCCTCTTCGAGTGGTGCTTGTTCCATCTGGTTGCCATGCTTCGGGGGTCAATGACATCCAGACAAATGCAGCCGTCAAGACAGCGCCTAGTAGAAAATATAGAACCCACTTCCACCGTTTTGTTGTGTGAACAATTTCCGATTGAGGCTCCCATTCACTCATGCCTGATCTCCCGCATTCGCATCACCGAGCCGCAGGATCAGATTATCCAGACAATATTGCCCGGCGGCGTTAAGCGCGCGTTCTTCTTTGGCTTGAATGATGGATTGCAAAAGAACAAGTACGGCTGACATAATTAAGGCGAGTAATGTCGTCGTAAAGGCCACACCGAGGCGGCTTGTGACCTGATAGAGGAAATCCTCGGCCTCGGCATTAGCCGGCACACCCGCATATTGGAGCGCAAACATAATCCCCATCACCGTTCCGATAAACCCGAGCGACGGGATTAACCATGTGAGATAGCGCATAATAGAATATTTGAGATCAATCTCATGCATATAGAGCTCAAGCGAACTGTTTAAAACGCTAATGGCTTGGTCTTCTTTGCGGCTAATCCGGAACTGATCTATCGTGCGACTAATCATCCGCGGTAGGAAAGCATCGCGGGCAAATTTGCGGCTGGCAATACTGTTGCTAATTTTGACCAAAAGATCATCGGTCAGAGTTTTGTCAGGCGGCGGGAGATAGCCACGTTTGAGCTGGCTTTCCTCATCGCTAGCGGCACTCCAGCGCAGGACAAGTTCCCCGAAGCCAATAAATAGCGCGACCCACATGACATTTTGCACAGTAAACGGCCAAAAAGACGCGTCCGCATCGAGCAATATTTCTTGTAAGGCCGGCCCCGTTGTAAAACGCAATATGCCGATAAAAACGATGGCTGCAAATATGGCCAGCAAAAACACAAAAAGTCGTCTTAATATGCGAGCATTACTATTCATCATATTGTCCTTTAATCACAAATTCCTTTTGTCGGCGAGGCCAAAGCCATAAATTGGCCGCCATTGGCATTGGATAGATTTTCCATAAATTCAATGGTTCCGCGATAATCGAAATAATTTCCGACCACAACGCTGTGTATCTCTTTGCGTCCGCCATTCATTTGGGTGATCCGACGCGCAAGTTGAGCCGGTGATAGCCCTTGATTAGCACGCGGATTAGGCAGGCCGTCACTGACGAGAAATATGGCTTCCCCCGGCCCGTTGAGTAATTTTTCAAACGCGTCCAACATGGAGGCTGAGCCGCCAAAACCTTGTGTGAGCTGTTTGGAAAAACTGATAGCGGAGCTCCGATTGGCCTCATTAACACGAGACAAACCTCCACTGGTTGGCCAAACACGTGTGCGTGGGCCACTATCCGTTTGCTGAAAGCCAACAATTTTAAAGGCGTGATTATCCTGAAAGGAATCGACAATCCGTGTCATAGCTTTTTCAACGGAGGCTTCATGTCCGCCCAGACATTTATTCATATCCAAAGCCACGACAATATCATCCACGGCCGTTTTCATGCCCAGAAAACGAAATGAAACAAGCGCTGGTTTCGGCGTTTCCGTGGTTGTTGGCGCGGGTTTATCCTCTTCGGGTTCAGGGACGACAATGGCGCGTTGCGCGGCCGCTTTTTTCTCTAAAAGGGCCGCTTCAGCGGCGCGAAGTTCGGCCAGTAATTTTTCCGCGTCCGATTTAATGTCAGATACATTTGCGCGAGACGCTGATCGTTTGGCTTCTAAGGCTTTCTTTTTAACCACGGTTTCTTCTGCGCTTGTTTCATCAGCTCGGAGCAAATCAGCGATCGCATTTTCGGGCGTGCGCTCTTGGATCTCTTTTTGATAATAAGGCAAAAGGATAATGGCGAGCAACGCAAAGGCCCCCATGGCAGCGGCAAATAAATCAACCGCCGAGAGGGAAAATATTTCAATAGTACGATCGGGACGCTTTTTCATCGGGCACGCCCCACAAAATCACCTCTGTTTCGGTTGGCCAATTCCTGCAGGAAAAGGGTGAGGTTTTTATCTCGCGTATAATCTCCAATCGCGACCGTATGGATTTCAGCCCGGCCCCGGTTACGTTTGGTAACATTATTAATAATCGCCCCCGGTTGACCGTCATCAGGAGCCCCATCACTTATTAAAATCACCGCTTCAGGTTTCAGGTTCAGCGCTCTTATCATGGCATTTTGTGTCGGCGTGCCACCACCAAATCTCCGCGACATACGGGAGACAAATTCTCGCGCACCGGTTAACATGGAAGACGTCGCCGTTTGAGGAACGCCGCGCGTCGGGAAAGTGTCATATGTCGGACCGCCGCGATATCCAATAATAACGAACTGATTATCGGGTTTCATCTGGTCTATAATTTCGTTAAGCGCGTCCTCAACTTTTGATCTATGCGCGCGCATTGACCCTGACATATCGACCACAATCACGACTTTTTTCTTGTTTGTAGCAAGGCCCAAAATAGAAAACTCGACACCTTTTCCAACGCTGCGTGGAGGCTCTGGCGTGGGTTCGGGCACAGGAGACGGAGCCGGTACAGGCGGTGGATCCGGAATTTCGACTTCGGCCGTCTGCTTTTGAACCTCGCGAATTTTAGCCTCAATTTCAGACATTTCTTCTTGCGTTGTTTTATACTCTTTATCGAGCAATCTGATCTCGGCTCTTATGGCGCGAATTTGCGACAATTCAGTCTGAGTGGCTGAGGCGACTTGTCGGCGTTTTTGAACAAGTTCTTCTAACTCCTCAAAGGAGACATCTGTCCCGCCCAGCCGGTAATAAGGAAATAATACCAGAACGATGAGAATAAAAGCGCCCAGTGCCGCCGCAAACAAATCGAGCGCGGAAATTGAAAAAACGGATATATTGCGCCTTCGAGCCCGCATTTAAATATTAAAATGGTCCGCGACCAAGGATAATGTTAACGGTTCTTTGGCCGACTTGTGAATTTCTCTTTGCCGCTTCGTTTAAATCCTCAGCTAGCTCGACAGAATGAGCTAATATTTCCCGGTCAATTTCGCTGTTAATCAGATCATTAGATCGCGCCAGGCGCCCATCAAGATCAACCATGAACAGGGACTCCAAATCATCGACATTCGCGGCATAAGCCTCAAATTCAATCGCATCGCGCATTAAGACAAGCGATTGTGTGTAATTCTGCACGGCAAAACCATGCACGGGATCACTGTCAGCCCCTAATCGTGATAGTGAATCTGATAAAACCTGTCTCAAGAATAACGCGTCTTCCTTGATAACAGGATCACCATTTCTAAGCGTCGTGTCATAGGCCGATAGACTTGATATTTGACCCTCAAGAAAGGGGGCGCATCGTTGAGCGAAATCAATCAAGTGATCCATAGAGCCGACAATTATTTCTGGAGCGGCTTGACGTAATACCGGATTAGCAATGTTTTCAATGACGTCCAAAACCGGGGTGGTTTCATCAACATAATTTTCACCAAAATGATCCATCGCTGCAACAAACTCAAGGCTGCTGTCACGGGCAAGTTCTTCTGTGAGGCGGAAAAATTGATATCTGGCCACAATATCATCATTGGGAAAACCGGACATAACTTGAACACAAAAGTCTTGTGACGGAGCGGCCACAGGGACATCGCTGGTAATTGCTGTATCTGCCAAATCCAAGATTGGCGTTTGAGCTATAGCCGACATTGCTGATCCGGCGATCAGAGCGATGCCCAAAGAGATTTGTTTTATTAATTTGTCCATAATTGATTAGCCGATAATGACGTATTAAATGGCGATATGGCGCGCGCCCCGGCCGGAGCCGCCCCAGTATCTAATCCCGAGCTAAATTGTCTTAACTGATTAGGTTGTCCTGACTTTGAAACTTTCATCACACCCTGAGGTTTTCCGGCCACAAAATTGCCTTCCATAGATGTGCTCCCACTATGGGAATGGTTAATCATGTATCCAGCGCCATTTGGCTGTCCATTTTGCGCATAACCATAATATTCGACCGCTGTACCATCATCATTTCTTATAACGCCGACACCTGCGCCGTTGGCCAGTCCATTTTCGCAGACACCCAGCCAAGTCCCTGTTTTGGAAAGGCTCGTGTCAGTATAACCGCAGCGGGTCGCAATAGTTTCAAGGGACCTTTGAGAGTCATTATAAAGGGTCTGTAACTTAGCCGCTAAATCCTCATAGCGGATCGCTGTAATCGTTTCATTTGAATCGATCAAACTGACCTGAATTGATGTTTGCTCTTCAAGGGCGGGAACGATGGAAGATAAAAAGTTATTTGAGACGGCTTTCGAAGTTTGCGCCGTTGAATAGGCATATTGCCCAGCAACTAATACGCCTTGGATGAGAGCATCTATTGCAATTTGTTCCCCATAGGTCGATGGTCCACCCCCGCCAGCAATCGTAGCACCCGCGGCTACGGCACCAATCACGGCTAAGGCTGTTGAAACATTTTGTTTTCGAGCAAGCTCGCGACGCTTATCAAGGACGTCCGTTTCAGCCAAAATAAGATCTCTGACTTGCGCGCCAATTTCCCCGTTCTGAACGCCGTCAAACAGACGGAGAGATTGAACAGACAAATATTTCTGTTCGGCCTCTAAAAGACGTTCCGCATATTTCAGGCGGGACTGGTAATCCGCTTGATCACTTCCAACCAGAGTTAAAGCGGCCAAGCTTTCATCAAATTGCGATATCGCGGCGGCGCGACCGGCCAATGTAGCTTTATCAATATCAGTTTGATTAATCACACCGACAATCTGATTGGCAAACGGTTTTGAAAATGTATCTTTTAGGGGATCCGTGCTACTGCCCTGCACATCATCCTCAAGCCATTTGATAGCTTGCTTATCCAGTGAGATTTTTTCAACAGGGTAGCTTTGCACACTATTGGGCTTCCCCAGAGGCGAAAGAGACTGGGTTTCAACATTTAACGGCACTGCTTCTTTAAGGTAAGCGACGAAATCAAGTTCTCGTGTCACTGGCTTGAGTTGACCATTTTGCAAATCCCGCAAACTGTCATTGACCTTATCCATTCCGTTACGAGCAGCTCGCTGGACCAACGGAGCGCTGGCTAAACGTAAGCCTTGAGTAGGGACTGATGCGCGGTGATCCGTGTGAACGGTGACAAGCGGCGTTATCAGATCTCCGAATGTCAACGGATGAGCTCCCATCATTTTTGTCGGATCTGGGAAGGTGTAAGCCGAAAAATCAACCGTGACGACATTTGGCAAACTTTCCGCTTGGGTCATTGGTTCAGAGGTTAACTTGCCGTCTGCTCCAAGTTTCACGTTATGTGGTGATAAGAGAACGCTATGAGCCGGTAACTTGGCCGCAAGCTCTTTAAACAATGAGAGCGCAAAATAATTCGATTTTAGGATGATACTATCTGCCAGCGCCTGAACTTCGGGACTATCTGGATTATAAGATTTCAAACCACCGCCAATGGCCGTATTACCAAATGCCTTATAATAGGCCTCAGAGGCTGTGTCATCCACAAATGCCGGGTAACGTACCACCGCCAGCACAGTACCGGTTGGAACCTCTTTTTTAAGCGTTTGACTTGGAGCCACTTTGGAGAGCTGAGATTGGGTTATGCCTTTGGCAGTACTGGCGCATCCTGTCGCGAAAAACGCGGCGCCTAAAAGCATACAAACCTTAAAAGACCGTCCCATATTGCCCTCAATTTTAAATTATGAACAAATTATTACCTGAAAACACATTAACCCGCGATGAAAAAGGCATCACCCTTTTGTGACATTTTGGTAAGAATAAATCGTACAAAAAATGCAATTAAGGATTGGAAACTCACGAAACTGTCACTATCAAGTGAGCAACTAGGCATTTATATGAATATAAAATAACAAGGATTGATTATGGAAAACTTTGATAGCCATGCAACTAACGCGGATGTCCGAGATGATGTCCAAGAAAGATATGCAGCAGGTGCGCAGGCTGTGGAAGCTGCGTTATGCTGTCCCGTTGATTATAATCCACAATATTTAAAAATTATTCCGCAGGATGTATTAGATCGGGATTATGGATGCGGAGACCCATCACGATATCTTCGTGAAGGCGAAACTGTCTTGGATCTTGGATCTGGCGGCGGAAAAATTTGCTTTATCGCGTCTCAAATTGTGGGTCCTGAAGGCAAGGTCATCGGCGTTGATATGACGGATGACATGCTAGATCTCGCGCGCACGAATGCCCCTATTGTAGCTGAAAAGCTTGGATATTCTAACGTTGAGTTCAGGCGCGGTCATATTGAAGATTTAAAACTTGATCATGACGCATTAAATGCCTGGCTAGCAGACAACCCGGTCAAAAGCGCCGCTGACATGGAAATCATGGATAAGGAAATTTTGCGCTTAAAAACCGAATTGACAATGATCCCGGATGAAAGCGTCGATGTTATCGTGTCAAATTGCGTGTTAAACCTTGTATCAGATTCTAAAAAGAAGCAGCTATTTGCGGAAATGTTTCGCGTATTGAAAGTCGGCGGCCGTGTCGCTGTTTCAGACATCGTTTCCGATGAAGACAGCCCTGAAGCCTTAAAAAAGGACGCAAGGCTCTGGTCCGGCTGTATTTCCGGCGCCTTAACCGAAGAAGATTTCGGTCTAGCCCTCGAAGAAGCCGGTTTCCACGGCATCACCATAGATAAATTCGAGATGGAGCCTTGGCAAATCGTTGAAGGCTTTGAATATCGCTCAGCGACCTATCTGGCTTATAAAGGTAAGCAAGGTGAGTGCTTAGAGAAAAATCAGGCCCTTATTTATAAAGGCCCTTGGCGTAATGTTCAGGACGATGACGGTCACGTTTTCCGCAGAGGTGAACGCTCTGCTGTCTGCGAAAAGACATTTAATCTGCTTCAACAAGAACCTTATGCAGACATGTTTGTTCCCATTGAGCCCGCCATTGCCGTTGAAGAGCGCATTATGTGGCCAGCATCAGATTGCGGTGTTAGAAAACGTGATCCTCAGGAAACCAAGCTAGGAAAACCGAAAGTCACGACTGATCCCTCTCAAAGCGATTCTGGCTGCTGTTAATCCGTTAGCTGTATTTGTCGCCCAGATAGACACGTCTGACATCTTTGTTAGCTCTAATCTCGCTGGGCGTTCCTTCAAAAAGAGCCTCTCCCTGAAATAGGATAGAGGCTCTATCTACGATATCGAGTGTCTCTCTCACGCGGTGGTCTGTTATTAAAATACCGATACCCCGCTGTTTGAGATAAAGTATCAGCTCAGAAATATCGGCAATCGCGATTGGGTCTATGCCGGTAAATGGCTCATCCAGAAGAATAAAACTTGGGCGGGATGCGAGTGCGCGCGCAATCTCTACCCGACGGCGCTCGCCTCCTGAAAGGGCTAAAGCCGGGCTTTTCCGGATATGGCCAATATTAAGCTCATCTAAAAGAGCATCTACATTATCGCGCCGCTTTGATTTGTCTTTTTCAGTAATCTGAACCACGGCCAATATATTGTCTTCTACGGAAAGGCCTCTAAAAATAGACTGTTCCTGAGGCAAATAACCGACACCCAATTTGGCCCTTTGATACATGGGCAGGTCAGTAATATCTTCACCGTCTAGAGAAATACTTCCCTGATCAGCTTCGACCAAGCCCATAATCATATAGAAGCTAGTTGTCTTACCGGCTCCATTAGGACCCATTAGCGCAACGACTTCGCCGCGTTGCACTGTGAGACTGATACCATTGACAACAACCCGGCCACGATAGGCCTTACCAATATTATTTGCCGCCAAACCTGTTGATGGTAAATTCTGCCCCATATTGACGTCCATCAATAGCTATTAGCCGCGATTGGAATCGTTAGTATTTTTGATCAGAATATTAACGCGTCCCTGCTTGCCGCATCGACGTCCCTTACAAGATCCAACAACGCGAGCATCTTCACTTGTGAGATTATAGATGAGGCGATCACCGGTAACTATATTCTCGCCTTGCAAAAGTATCACATCACCCGTGACAACAAACGTATCGTCGGCCTGATTATAGGTTCCTTTGTTGCCTTTGACTTCTTGGTCTGGCGTAATGTAATAAAAATTACCGCTCGCTTCGATACGGTTGATATCTGTTGTGACACCTACAACACCGGTTCCACCCGTATATATTTTCATTTGATCTGCCAAAATGCGTGTCGCACCCTGACGAACGTCAACTTGTCCTGATAGTGTGGTCACGCCAGCGCCACTCCGAATGTTGTCAGCGGTTGCATCAATCGGTGCATTATTATCTCTTGCGAATTGGGCTTGAGCCGTGACAGGCATAATCAAAACTGTCATGGCGCTGATAATTGCTAAAGCTTTAGTCATGGTCATCTATTCCTTACTATTTAACCGCAATGTGGGACGGTCCGTGCAACTATTCCCACTACAGTTACCCACAAATTCTATACTCTCTGTACTGACATTGTAAATCAACTTATCTGTCGTTGCCGTATTGCCCTGAGGTTGGACGACTTTAACATCACCTGTCACTGTTATCACCCCTGTTCGTCTGACATATATGCCCGTATCACCTGTTATGCGATTTTCAGGTGTTTCATATACAAAATTTCCATGAGCTTCGATACGCGACATAGCCCCAAGTTCTACCTCACCGGTTGCACTACTATTTCCTTTATCTCGAATGATTTTCATACGATCAGATAATATTTGAGCCTCTCCCTGTTTTACATCGACCTGACCTTCTAGGAACGTTTCTTGACCCTTATATGTGGCGGTTTGCGCAACGATAACAATGTCGCCTTCTCCACCGAGAGATAAAGGAGATTGTTGAGCAGACGCTTCAATAGCAACCAGACTTAATAAGATGGATATAAATATTTTACGCATGACTATTTGCTCGGGGATTAATTGGATTGATCTAACACGATATTGACGCCTTTTTTAAAAATAAAAGTCGAATAATTATCCTTAATTTCATAAGCTTTACCATCAATAATTCCAAGGCCGCCTTTACAGCTTATGGGTTTATCTCCCTCAATTATATTGGTTCGAACAAATATTCTTGCATGATTTGTGATGCAATGATTTCCGTCATCCGTTTTTAGGTCAACGGATGTGTTAAGGTTTAGAATTTTATTCACGTCATCAAATGTGCCGAATTTTGAAACAATAACAGATTCGTCGAAATCCTGTTCGCGGTAAAAATGAAGAACCGGATCAATTAGCTCAACAATATCCGTATTTGACGTCAGTCTCAAAGCTTCCTTCGCCGTCAGGTAAAATGGCAAATTATCTTCCGTCCGACCACTATATCTTGGATTTGTCATTCTGACTGACTCTGTCGCGGTAGCTTCTGCGGGCTTAAAAGAAGGCTGAGTTATAAACTCCCAAACCAAGGCCGCTAAAACCACAGCCGCAAATAATAATAATATAAAGCGAAAGAACCGCACAATTTTTGAGTGCCGGCGAGCAGCTGCCAAAGTCAATGTGCGCCGAGGCGCCCATAAGCCTAACGCGTCACTGCTTTTTTCTATCGCCGTAGAGTTCATAAAAAAACTATAGAATGTTTAACGACAAATGACGAGAGGCTAACTCACGACATGACGTGAATTTAAGAGTTTGACCGAAAAGCGTGCGAGAAAATGTCAACCTCGCTCCAGCCCAGAAGATCAAGATCGGCGCGAGCGGGTAAAAATTCAAAGCAGGCCTTTGCAATATCCATGCGTTTTTCACGGATAAGACGCCCCGTCAGGATAGTTTTGAGCTGATGTAAATAAAGCACATCAGACGCCGCATAATTCAACTGCGCTTCGGTTAAGGTATCACTGGCCCAATCAGAGCTTTGTTGTTGCTTGGACAGTTCAACACTGATGAGTTCGCGGCATAAATCTTTCAGGCCGTGGCGATCCGTATAAGTACGGACAAGACCTGAGGCAATTTTGGTGCAAAAGACCGGAGTCATGTCTACCCCCAGATCGCGTTTAATCACGGCCACATCAAAGCGTGCAAAATGGAAGATTTTTTCAATGCTCGGATCACCCAAAACGGCCTTGAGGTTAGGCGCATCATAGCTCGCGCGGTCCATTTGCACGATATGGGCTGTGCCATCGCCCGAGGAGAGTTGAACAAGACATAACTTATCCCGCACCAAGGACAGACCTTGTGTTTCCGTATCCACGGCGATCGACTTTTCAAACGTCAAGCCATCAGGCAAATCATGTCTATGAAGTGTAACACTCATTATACGATCCTTTAAAGGACGTCCTTAGACATAAGCTATAATAATAACAATGCCCGATTTTCGGCGGCAGGCGCAAAATTTTATGCTAGGAGCCTTATGATGAATAGCGATGAACTTTATGATATTTTTGCCCGTCGGGATAAAAGCTATGAAGCTCTGTTTTTCATGGGAGTCAAAACCACAGGCATATTCTGTCGCCCGGGATGTCCAGCGCGCTTGCCTAAACGAGAAAACGTCACCTTTCATACCACAGCCGAAGCGGCGCTCGCGGCGGGCTACCGGGCCTGTAAACGCTGTCATCCCACGCGAATGCCAGGAGAAGCCACAAGCCTCGTGAAAGACTTAATCAATCTCGTGGAAAATAATCCTGAGCACCGCTGGGACGAAACTAACCTAAAGCAAAAAGGGATTGATCCATCAACGGCCCGACGACAGTTTAAATCGCGCTTTGGGATGACATTCTCGCAATATGCCCGACAAAGGCGATTAAGCCTTGCCAACACATCCTTGAGCGCGGGCGATAAAGTAATCGAGGCACAACTCTCGGCGGGCTATGACAGCCCAAGCGGATTTCGCGACGCCTTTTCAAAAACATTTGGAAAGGCACCTAAAAATAATCAAAAAGACCCGTTAGTGATCGCCTGGCATGACACGCCACTCGGACCCATGATGACAATTTGCGACGCAGACCATTTATTTTTAATCGAGTTCACCAACCGTAAAAACATTCATCGCCAACTGGAAAAACTACAAAAAAAACAAGGTCGCGCTATCATCCCGGGACGCACATATATTACCGATCAAATCGAAACCGAAATTACCGCCTATTTTAATGGCGATCTCAAAACTTTTAAAACGCCGCTCTTAACGACAGGCACCGAATTTCAAAAATCTGTTTGGGGACAGCTATGCGAAATCCCCTATGGCCAAACCCGCTCTTATTCTGAGCTCGCCGAAATGGTCGGCAATGAAAAAGCGGTCCGAGCCGTCGCCTCATCTAATGCCAATAATGGCCTTGCTATTGTGATCCCCTGTCACCGCGTCATATCTAAAGGCGGCGGGCTGGGTGGCTATGCGGGCGGTCTTGATAAGAAGACGTGGTTGCTCGCGCATGAGAAAAACTATATTTAATCTCAGTGCTCAAGCTTATTAGTCCAATTGCTTTGTTTGCGATAATTACTTTTCAGTCTAATGCATTCGCATGTGCCGATATTGATGAGATTCTAAAAAACCCTAATTTCACGCCTCTTACGGACACACAAAAGGCCGAAATTAGAAAGTCTTCAATACCGTCTGAGGATAAAAGACTACTCGCATATTGTTATGAAAAATCTTGCTTCATCTCAAAAGTTTGCGAAACTCCACTAAAGACAATAGATATCAGTAGGGTTGTAACTGGAAATCTTGGTAAGATCGGTTGGAAACCCCAATATGATCGTATTGAAAATAGACCTTTAATTGTCAGCTCAAATTGGCAAGATTCGTTCGTAAAGCTATTTAGCTTGCGGGGGTTGAACTATGCCAATCCTACCCACCTCGATGATCCTGACAAGATATCGACCTTAATAAGAACGCGTATTTGGAAAGATGGTCAGCGCTATACGGTATATGAAGCTCTTATGCTGTCGGATGATATGCCATTATACCGCTAATCCCGCGTCAATTGGGGCATATATTTTTAACCCTCGACCATTTATAAGGCGGGCGTGTTTAAATCAGTAGCCACATTTTTCCGTATGCTGCGCACAGGCTGGGTGCTTGTTCGCCATGATGCGCTGATCCCCAACGAATATGCGGGAGACGTCCCGTGGTTTGTGCGGGTTTTTGGGGGCATATCACGCCTCTTTGCCATTAGAGGCCGCGCAGAAAACCCCGGTGAGAGATTTGCTAACGCCCTAGAAAAACTCGGGCCAGCCTATATCAAATTTGGGCAAATCCTATCCACACGCGGAGACATGCTGGACCCGGTCTTCATCAAAGGGCTTTCTCGGCTCAAAGATAAGGTCCCGGAATTTCCAATGGAAAAAGCGGAAGACATGCTTGAAGCCGAATGGAACGCGCCCTGGCAAGAAAAGCTGGCGAGCCTCTCAGACCCCATAGCCGCCGCCTCTGTTGCCCAAGTGCATAAAGGCGTGTTAAAATCCGGCGAGACAGTGGCCGTTAAAATTCTCAGACCCAATATCCGTGAGGCTATGCGCAAAGATCTCGACGTCTTGCATATGGTGGCATCATTAGGCGAATTTTTTGTCCCCGACAGTCGTCGCCTTGGCCCCAAAACTTTCATTGAAACGGCGGACCGTGCACTCGGTCTTGAACTTGATCTACGCCTGGAAGCCGCCGCCCAGTCTGAGCTGGGAGAAGCGGCCTTTCAGACGGGCTTTTTCAAAGTCCCGGAAATACATTGGGAACTTGGCGGTAAAGACGTCATGGTGACAGAATGGATTGACGGCAAAGCCGTCTCTGATGACAGCATCCTATCTGACCCTAATTATGACCCCATAGATATTGCCCGGAAAGTCATGTGTAGCTTTCTAGCTTGCGCCTTTGACTACGGCGTCTTTCATGCCGACATGCATGAAGGCAATATGATTGTCACAAATGAGGGTGATCTATATCTCATCGATTTTGGAATTTTAGGTCGTTTGTCCCCCAAAGAACAACGCTTTCACGCAGAGATTTTATACGGCTTCTTGCAGCGCGATTATCAACGTATCGCCGAAGTGCATTTTGAGGCGGGCTATGTCCCCGCTCATCACGGCATTGAAGATTTCGCTAGTGCGCTTAGATCTGTAGGCGAACCCATTTTTGGGCGCACAGCCGATAACGTTTCTATGAGCCGGGTCTTGGTGCAATTGTTCGAAATCACGGAAATTTTCGATATGGAAATGCAGCCCCAGCTTATCATGCTGCAAAAAACCATGATGCAAAGCGAAGGCGTCTGCCGTCGCCTTGATCCAGAATTTGATATGTGGGGCACATCAGCTCCCGTCGTGGAAAGTTCTATGCGCCGTGAGCTTGGGCCTGTGGGACGGATCAATGATCTGCTGGACGGATTTGATCGCGCCCGCCGCACTTTGGAAACTCTGCCCAATGCCACAGAGAATATCGCTGCACTTGCCAAAGCCTGGGCCGACGGGGATGTGGATTTATCCAATCCTCAATCCGCTATAACCCCGCAACCACCCCAAAAACCCTCACCGCTAAAACCCTTTGCCTATGCCGGATTAGGAGCTATCGTGGCGCTGGGCGGCATTTGGGCCGCTGGGCAGTTTTAGGGTCAAGTGTGAATAAACGCATACTTCTCATCATTGGTGGTGGCATCGCAGCCTATAAGTCGCTCTTTCTGATCCGTGTGCTCGCAAGGCGCGGCATCAAAAGCCGTGTAATCCTGACCAAAGGTGGCTCGGAATTTGTCACGGCCTTATCGGCTGGCGGTCTGTCGGGTGATAAAGTCTATTCCGATTTATTTGACCTCACCGATGAGGCGGATATGGGCCATATTGAACTGTCGCGCTCCGCTGACCTTGTCGTGGTGGCTCCAGCCACAGCGGATATAATGGCCAAGGCGGCGCACGGTATTGCCAATGATCTGGCGACGACGACATTGATCGCCACAGATAAACGCATACTATTTGCCCCCGCCATGAATGTGCGCATGTGGGAGGCCCCGGCTACACAGCGCAATGTCAAAACGCTTAAAGATGATGGATGCCTATTTATAGGCCCCGACGCGGGTGACATGGCTTGCGGGGAATATGGCGAAGGCCGCATGGCGGAACCCGAAGCGATGGCCGACGCGATTGAACAGGTGTTGCAAGGCAATATGAGCCTTGATGCGCCTAAACCTCTTAAAGGCAAGACGGCTCTGATTACAGCGGGGCCCACACGCGAGCCGATCGATCCCGTTCGCTATCTCTCCAACCGCTCTTCGGGAAAACAGGGCTATGCCATCGCGCAGGCGCTCTCTGATCTTGGCGCCACTGTAACACTCGTCTCGGGGCCCGTGAATCTGGCCCCGCCACTGGGTGTGGATATTGTCAATGTCAACACAGCCCGCGAGATGTTAGCTGCCTGTGAGCAGGCATTGCCAAGCGACATATTCATTGGCGTGGCCGCCGTCGCCGATTGGCGCGCGGAAGACACATCCGACAAAAAAATCAAAAAAGGCGAATCCGGCATTTCGGCGCTCAAGCTTGTTGAAAACCCGGATATTCTTTCGACAATCACGGAGCATAAAAAACGCCCAGACCTTGTCATCGGATTTGCGGCCGAAACAAATGACATCAAGAAACATGCAAAAGCTAAACTCGCGAAAAAAGGCTGTGACTGGATTATCGCCAATGATGTTTCGGGTAACGGCTTGGCGGGGCATGTCATGGGCGGGGATAAAAACGCCATGATTTGGGTCACCTCTGATACGACTGAGGATTGGCCTTTAATGAGCAAGGCACAGGCGGCTCAAATGCTGGCTCAAAAAATTGCCGAGGCGCTAACATGAAATCAAGCATGAGAAATTTTGCGCTATTCGTGAGTGTAGCGCTCTCGAGTCTATCTTTTGCTCAAACAAATGAGGCCTGTGAGCTTGTCGCTATGCAGAACATTGTCATTAATGACGTATTGACGGATACAATCGTCCCGTCTTTTCACGAGGCTAAAGACTTTATCGACTCGGTTTATGACGACGTGGAAGGTCATCTCAAACACGTCGACGGCCACGCCATTCGAGGGGTGATGTGTCAGCGCGAAACGGTTATCCCGACCTTGCGGGATTTTGAAATTTTAAAAACCGGCATTCCTTTATCTATATCAAATAGTTTTGACCAAGAAGGCGTAAGCCAACTGTCTCTATATTACACAGATGGGCGGTTCAAATATGAACACTCTGGATGGGATCTCAGTGAAGAGGAGATTGTGGAGCTTTTAGACATCATGCTGATTTTTAATTTTCAGCCCCATGATTTACCCAAGCCCTAATGCCAAATAAGAAAGCCATGTTTGATGAGTAAGCCCACCGTAGAATTTAAAAAGCTTGAGCATTTTGGAGACGACCTCGCTTTGCCATCCTATGAAACGGAGCTGGCGGCGGGGGCCGATTTGCGCGCTGCCCTTCCCGCCAATGAACCCTTCACATTAGAACCCATGGCGCGCGCACTTATTCCCACAGGTCTCGCTATGGCGCTACCAGCGGGTTATGAAGCCCAAATTCGCCCGCGTTCAGGTAACGCCATCAAGCACGGGATCAGCATGCCCAATACACCAGGGACGATTGATGCGGATTATCGCGGGGAGCTGAAAGTGCCGCTGATTAATTTAAGCGACACGGCATTTACGATAAATCGCGGCGACAGGATTGCGCAAATGATAGTCGCGCCCGTCATTCAGCCTGATTTTAAAGTCGTCGCGGAGCTTTCAGATACAGAACGCGGCACAGGCGGCTTTGGCAGTACAGGAAAGAGTTAGAAATGAAACAAGGCCGCGGAAAGATCTATAATAATATCCTCGAAACCATGGGCAATACGCCTTTGGTCAGATTGCCCAACATCACCAAAGGTATTGATGCGGATCTCTGTTACAAGCTCGAGTTTTTTAACCCCATCGCCTCGGTAAAAGACCGTATCGGTATTGCCATGGTCGAAAGCTTGGAAGAAAGCGGAAAGCTCAAACCCGGCGGAACAATCATTGAACCTACGTCGGGCAATACCGGTATTGCGATTGCCTTTGCGGCCGCCGCTAAAGGCTACCGGGCCATATTGGTGATGCCGGAACAAATGTCTATCGAGCGGCGCAAAATGATGAAGCTCTTGGGAGCTGAGCTGGTTTTGACAGAGGCCTCAGGCGGCATCCCGGGCGCCATGGCCAAGGCCAATGAATTACAGGCCGAGATAAAAGGCGCGGTTCAGGCCGGGCAATTTGTGAACCCGGCTAATCCGGCTATTCATTATAAAACCACAGGGCCGGAGATTTGGAATGACACAGACGGCCAAATAGATGTCTTTATTGCTGGCGTCGGCACAGGGGGAACCGTCACCGGAGCAGGGAAATATCTCAAAGAAAAAAATCCGAACATCAAAATATATGCGATCGAGCCGGAAGGCAGCCCCATGATTAGCGAGGGCGAAAAAGGCCCACATAAAATTCAGGGCATTGGCGCGGGCTTTATTCCGGATGTTCTCAACACCGATATTTTGGACGGTGTGATAACAGTAAAGTCAGAGGATGCTTTCGCGACCGCTAAGCGCGTCGCCGCAGAGGACGGTGTGCCGATTGGTATTTCTTCCGGCGCGGCGGTGGATGCGAGCCTGCAGGCGGCGAAAATGGACGGTATGAGTGGCAAACGTATTGTCACTATCATTCCAAGCTTTGCGGAGCGTTACCTCTCCACGGCTCTATTTGAAGAATAACGGGCGATGACACCCGATCAGGTCAAACGCTATTCCCGCCATCTTGTCTTAAAAGAAATTGGCGGACCGGGGCAGCAGGCTTTGCTTGATGCGAGCGTCGCTATTGTTGGCGCAGGTGGCCTGGGTGGCCCAGCAGCCTTGTATCTGGCAGCAGCAGGTATCGGGCAGATCACAATCATTGATGACGATGTGGTGGATCTTTCAAACCTGCAACGACAAATTCAATTTAATACATCCGCGATTGATCAGGATAAAACCACCGCCATGGGTCAGGCTCTAAAAGGGATTAATCCGGATATAGAAATCACGTCGAAAAAGAAACGGCTCAATAAAGGCAATGCCAAAAAGCTATTAGAAAACCATGATATAATTCTCGACGGCACAGATAGTTTTGAGACACGTTTCGCAGTTAATCAAGCGGCACTTGAATTAAAAATTCCGCTTGTCTCAGGGGCCTTGGGGAAATTTGACGGCCAAGTCAGCGCCTTCCGCTCAGATGGGTCAGGGCCTTGTTATCGTTGTCTTGTGCCGACTATCCCGCCTAATGCGGAGACCTGTGCCGAAGTTGGCGTCGTCGGGGCTTTGGCCGGCATAGTTGGATCGATGATGGCCCTAGAGACAATCAAAATCATTACGGGGGCAGGTAAGCAGCTCTTTGATAGGCTTTGGATTTATGACGGTCTTACAAGTCAAAGCCGAACCGTGAAACTTTCCAAAGATCCCGACTGCGAGGCTTGCTCAAACGAAGATCGCCACTGATTGTATGGCTTCAGCCACCAAAACACCGTCCGTATTCCAATAACGCATAATCTGTGAAGAATAGCCATTGCGGGCCGCGCTTTGCTTCGTCTCAATATGCCACCATCCCTCTTGTGTGACGACGTCATCAACTAATATATTGATATGCCAGTTCATGGAACTAATCGGCCCCATTCGCGTAAACATTGGCATAGCTGCTGGCGGTAAAACGTCTCCAATACATAAGAAGCTTGCTACACCATACCGGGAGGTCTCATCCGCATGTCGACACCAGGTTCGAATATAACCCTCTTTTTGTCCCGTTATAGGCAGGCCACCAGCTATTAATCGCGTATCAAAATTACGAAAAAATACAGGTGCGAACGCTTTTGCATCTCCCGAAAGCATGGGTTCATAGCTCGCAGGCGAGGAGACATCTGGGGAGCTCAAGTCGACTGAAATATGAGACTCACGTCCCGCCCCAAACAGTAAGACACATATTGCCGATACATCATCCCCTGATTTCGCATGGGTTTCGATGGCGGTCACATTTCGGCCTTGGCGCAATTTGGTAGGTATGATGACGGGATCTTCGGCAACCGGACCGACAAAGGTGATTTGGGCGGAACGTAGCGGCGGAAGATCAGGATATAAATCTCGCGTTGCCGCCAGAGCTAATCCAGATGTAATCCCTCCGTAAGCTGTGCGGCCCTGACGCCAGTTATCGGGAATATTGGCTTGATAGGGAACCCCGGCTCCAATCATGTGATCCACAATGTTTTGAAAACTAATCCTGTCAGACATAGTTATCTATAGCTCCGCTATTTTGTCATGTCAGGAGCTTTTTATGTTTAGGCCATATACAGGCCTGATTAGTCTTCCGCGGGCAGGCTTTGCATCTGGATATAATTTTCGATACCCATTTGCTTGATCAGATCAAATTGCGTTTCCAGAAAGTCGACATGCTGTTCTTCGTCTTGGAGGATATGACCTAATAGATCGCGCGTGACATAATCTCTTACGCTTTCACAATGCTCAATGGCGTCCTTATACATCGGGATTGCGTGATCCTCTAGCTTCATGTCACATTCCAGAATTTCTTTGACGTCTTCGCCGATATTAAGCTTGCCAAGATCCTGCAGGTTTGGGAGCCCGCCCAAATAGAGAATACGCTCAATGATGTCATCGGCATGCTTCATCTCTTCAATGCTTTCTTCATATTCTTTCGCCGCAAGTTTGCTGACGCCCCAATCCTTCAGCATACGTGAGTGGAGGAAATATTGATTAATCGCCGTCAGCTCAGCTTTGAGGGCTTTATTTAAATGCTCGATCGTTTTTTTATCGCCGCGCATGGAACTCTCCATAATTTTTGTTTAAAGATGAAGATCGGAGGCCCTAAGTCAACATAGAGAGAGGCTGTAAAAAGGGAAAAAGTCCCGAAAAATCAATTTTTTTTCGCGGCTGCAAATCACTCGCAGCTCTAGTTGAGATTGCCTCTCAAGACGGTTAAAGACGGCTCTTAATTGCCGCCAATTAGGCTTTAGATAAAAATATGATCACAGCTTATAACTTGGTGTTGATCGCAACTTTTGGAACGGGCGCGGTACCCACATATTCGACCTTCACTTTGGTGAGGCCACTGGTATGAAAACGAAGCTTTTTGGCGGCCTGCTCGCTTAAACTGATAATTCGGCCTTTCACAAAGGGGCCGCGGTCATTAATGCGAACCGTCACGCTATGGCCATTGCTAAGGTTTGTCACTTGCACGAGGGCATTAATCGGCAAGGTGGGGTGTGCTGCGGTAAACCCATACCGATTAAAGGGTTCGCCGCTAGCCGTTGATTTACCCTGAAATTCCTTGCCAACCCAAGAAGCCATACCGACCACATTATAATCAGGTTGATGACGCGGTACATGTCTTTGTCCTTTAACCTTATAAGGCTTACCAATGATAAGCGTATCGATATTGTCGTTATTTGTGTCGGCATATCTGTCTGGTGTTTTGATCTCATCATCATATGGATCAGAGGCTTGCGGATCACTCTTAAGCATTCGACGATATTTTTTTACCTGATTAGGTTCACGGAAGTAGTTTTGATAATTCTCTTGCGGTTCAATCAAGTCGTTCGAATAATCTTGGGACTGATAATAATTTTGTCGATAATGATAAGGCGCAGCATTTTCCGGGATGACTGTGCACGCCCCCAATGTGACCCCAGTCATTGTAACTATGATTCCTAATTTGGTTGTGTCATTTATCATATCGTCGCCCATTCTAATTTTTACAATAAGCTGAAATACACTTATAACGATTATAAATATATTAATGCTCGCAAAAAACTTTAGAACAGCTTTTAACCTCGCCTTAAGACGATAAGCTCGCAAAAATATAATTGGGAAATTAGGGGGCTATTTAGCGTTGTTTAGGCCGGGCCACGGCTCAGCATATTCAACTTTGACCTGTGTGAGGCCTTTGACAGAAAGGCGAAGCTTTCTGGCTGCTTGTTCACTCACACAAATAATACGGTCTTTCGAAAAAGGTCCTCGGTCATTGATACGCACCGTAATACACCGTCCGTTGGAAAGATTAGTGACGTGCACCAAAGTATTAAACGGTAAATCTGGATGCGCCGCCGTGAGGGCAGATCGATTAAAAACCTCTCCGCTCGCGGTCGATTTACCTTGGAACTCTTTCCCATACCATGACGCCATGCCAACGGCATTATAATCCGTATATTCACGCGCCCTATCTTCTAGGTCGTTGTCCACATAAGGCGTATCAAGGACAAGCACATCCGTGTCTTCATCGGGATTAACAGGCTTAGGTTTGGCTTCGCTGTCTTCCTCATATTGAGGTTGCTTACTCAATTGTTTGCGAGAATTTCGGATTTGTTCGGTTTCGCGGAAGTTATGTTGATAGTTTTCCTGCAGGGGAATTAAATCATTAGATAATCCTGGAGACGTATAATAATGTCGACGGAAATCATATGGAGCCGCATTATCCGGAATGACCGTACAGGCGCCCATTGTCGCGCTGGGCGTCATGACAATGACGCCCGATTTTTCAACTTCGTGTCCCATTATCACCAAGCAAACCCAATTTTTAGAAATAAAGAACTACACCTATTACGTTTATTTTTTGTGAATTAAACCAATAATTAATTTTCGTTATTAAATGGGTTGAAAATTTTAACGGCCCCTTAAGCATAAATAAGAGGCGATAAGTCTAAAAGAAAAAGTTTAGAGCTATTCAGCGGCCGTAAGTAGGGGCGCAGATTCGCGGGTTAAAAGTTCCAAGCGCTGTTGGATGTCGTCGCGACATTGGCCGCAGTTAAACTTGCTTCCGCAATGCTTTTGTACGCCACTTGCTTTGCGAACACCGCATGCGTGAGCCTTATCGACTTTGGCCGTATTGATATTATTGCACACGCAATGGATCATAAGGTTCTCTATATTGCAATTGCGAATGATTGTCAATGTTTTTGCGAATGAATTGCATGTAAAGTTGAGTTTATGGTTAATTAATGATGACGAAGCCTCAAACCATATTGCCATATTGTATCATTTCCATATGGCTGAAATGATCTTGATATGAGTGAATCAAATAAATTACATATCGCTATTTTCGGAGCTGGCCTTGTCGGATGTTATCTAGGCGGCCTGCTTGCCCATGCCGGATGCATATTAACCCTTATTGGCCGAAATAAACCCAACGCAGAATTGGCGCATGAAGGCCTAACGCTTACACATTATCAACGCCCAAAGATTTTTATACCACCTGAAAAATTCACCTTTGAAACCAATCCGCAATCCGTCGCAAAGGCCGATATCATCATTCTTTGCGTCAAGTCACAAGACACGGCCAGCGCAGCCGAGGCTCTAAAAGCCTTTGCACGTCAGGACGCCATAATAGTCAGCGCGCAAAATGGTGTGGGAAATGTCGACGTGCTGAAATCAACCCTCACTCAAAATATCATTTTGGGATCAGTTATTCCCTATAATGTCACAAAGTCCGATACATCCACATATCATTGCGGCACAGAAGGGGGTATTATTCTTGAGGCCCATCATGATAAAAGGTTTGAGAAATTGACCCGGGCATTCCGACATAGCGGCGAAAATCCTAAAATTGAACCTGATATAAAGCCCGTGCAATGGAGCAAATTATTGATGAACCTGAATAATGGGATAAATGCGTTATGGGGTGGCACGCTGAAATCAGGCTTGATGCAAAAACCGTATCGCCTGGCCTTAGCCGCCATGATCGAAGAGGCTCTAATCATAACACAGAATGCGGGACAGGAAATTAAGCAATTTGGAAAAGCCGGTCCGAAAAAATCTATTAAGACTTTAAGACTGCCCAATTTTTTATTTGGACCCGTGATGAATAATATTCTCAAGATTGATGCGACTGCCCGCTCCTCCATGCTGGAAGATCTAGAAAATGGGAAATCTTCAGAAATAGACTATTTTCAGGGCGAAGTGATAGGTTTGGCCGAAAGGTCAGGTCAGTCCGCTCCTATCAATAGGGCCGTGCTCACACGGGTCAAATTGGCGTTTGCAGCGGGCCGCTCACCGCAAATGAACGGAAGAGAGCTCTGGAAAATGGTGAAAGAGGCGCAGTCTTAGGCATTTGAATTTTTTAAAAGCCTGTTCTAGGCTTACTTTATGATTGGGATGATATTTCAGGCTGAGGGCCTCGCGTCACTATTGCCGCAGCTAACACAAGGCGAATGGGCCATACATGGGTTTATCATTGCGCTAAACCTCATTCTGTTTTTCTTTGCAAAGCCCCTGCTCCACCTGATTGATCGCGACACCAAACCTTCAAAAGTACGCCTGTTTCAGGGACTAAATATTCTGTTCTTTATTTTGCACGGCGTTGATTTGTTATTAGTGAGCGCGTCGAGCAATTATCAAAACCATTTCATCAAGCTGGGTTATTCTCTGGTCGTCATTTATGTGGCGATGCTAATCTACAGCATCATAGGCGCCATGAGCAAACGCCGGTTTGGGCGTGAAAAAATGGTCGATGAAAAACCCGTTTATGTTGAAACCTATTCTTCGCGTCTCGTTAGCCTCGTTATCTTGGTCGTCATATGGCTGACAGCTATCTATGCGCTGATAAAAATTTGGGGCGCGGATAGTCTTTTAGAAACAACCGGTATTTACGGAATTATCGCCGCCTTTCTGGCGTTTACCAGTTCGATCTGGGCCCCGGATATTTTATCAGGTCTGATTGTGCTAAATTCTGATACCATCGAAGACGGCGATGTTGTTATGCTTGATGGTCATGAAAATGAATATGTTATCTCCCGAATTACTCTCATCTATGTAGTGCTTTATGACATCCGGAAAAATCATCGCACGATTATGCGAAACAGCAAATTTATGGACCATCGGATAGATAATTTATCCCGTGTCGCCAGCTCCGCTGGTGTGCGTCAGGCTATAACTTATAAGATTGGATACCCGGTGTTTTCCGGCGATAGAGACGCCCGTCTCGCAGAGCTCGCTGAGTTTAAAGACAGTGTTGGGGACATGTTTAGGACCGCCAATGACGTCTGCAAAGCAGACGAGAACATCCACATTAATAGCGCAAGCCCCTTCCAATGGGCACTAACAAATGCCGGAGATTACGCACTTGAATATACGCTGTGGATCTATCTTGAGCGCATACCGTCGACCAAGATTACCAGCCGCCTAAGACGCCATATGATGGGCACGCTCTATAAGGTCAACGAAGCCGTTTATGAGGCATCCATTGCCGAAGATATCGATCTTTCCACGCCGGATGTTTTAAATGTGAGCGTGGCAACGCCGCCGCTTTCTGTGAAACCGGCCGCTAAGTCCGCCAAGGAGCAGGCGATCAGCTAGCTCTCATAAATCTAGCTCTCGAGGCTTTCTCTCAAAGGCGCTTCTTGTGGCATACCAATCGCATGGAAGCCGCCATCCACATGATGGGTTTCGCCCGTGCAAGACAGTCCTAGGTCGGACAGCAAATAAAGCGCTGCCCCCGCGACGCCCATCGGATCGGTATTATCCTGCAAAGCGCTTGTGGCTTTGTTAAAGCGGAACATATGTCGGCCCGAGCCGATACCGGCAGCCGCCAATGTCTTAATCGGACCCGCAGAAATAGCATTAACGCGAATACCGCGTGGTCCGAGGTCTGCCGCGATATAGCGCGTGCTGGCTTCAAGCGCGGCTTTCGCCACACCCATAACATTATAATTGGGAACCACGCGTTCTGAGCCGAGATAAGTTAGCGTCACCATCGCGCCACCATCATTCATAATTTCACTCGCCCGGCGAGCGGCGTCGACAAAACTATAGGCGGAAATATCAAGCGCGGATTTAAACCCTTCTCGCGTGGTGTTGTCGACAAATGAGCCTGCGAGCTGATCTTTGCCCGCAAAGGCAATGGCATGAACCAAAAAGTCTATCTTTCCCCATTTGTTTTTGAGCGTCGCAAATGTTGCTTCCATTTGATCATCATTGGTCACGTCACAATCGCATAAAACGTCAGAGCCCACAGACGCGGCTAGCGGTTCGACGCGGCGTTTCAACTTATCACCTTGATAGGTAAAGGCGAGCTCGGCACCTTGGGCAGCTAACTGTCTCGCAATTGCCCAGGCAATAGAATTTTTATTCGCCACGCCCATGATCAGGCCGCGTTTGCCTTTCATCAGGTCACCAGTTGGGAAATTTTGTTCTGCCATATTATCCTCGGATTTGCGTAGACTTATATTTTTGAGAAAATGACGCTACCGTTGGTACCGCCAAAGCCAAAACTATTGGACATCATATGTTGAATATTTGCTTCGCGCGTTTCTGTGACAATATTCACAGGCGCTAATTCCGGGTCGAGATTAGTTACATTAATGCTTGGTGCAACAAAGCCCTGTTCCATCATAATCAGCGAATAAATTGCTTCCTGCACGCCGGCACCGCCAAGGCTGTGACCGGTCATGCTTTTGGTGGCCGAAATCATCGGACCATCGCCAAAGACCCGGTGGATGGCGGCTGTCTCAGCGACATCACCTACGGGCGTGGAGGTGGCATGTGGATTAATATAATCAATGTTATCAACGCCTCGTGTCGCGGCATCTTTTAACGCTTCTTTCATGGCGCGCTCGGCCCCCTCGCCCGACGGCGCGACCATATCATAACCGTCCGAGGTTGCTCCGTAACCTGTCACTTCGGCATAGATTTTCGCCCCGCGTTTTTTGGCATGCTCATATTCTTCGAGCACAACCATGCCGGCCCCGCCCGCAATGACAAAGCCGTCCCGGCTTACATCGAAAGCCCGACTAGCCGTCTCAGGGGCGTCATTATATTTGCTACTCATGGCGCCCATGGCATCAAACAAAGATGTCAGCGGCCACTCAAGCTCTTCGCCGCCGCCCGCAAACATTACATCCTGTTTACCCCATTGGATTTGCTCAACGGCGGCCCCCATACAATGCAGAGACGTCGTGCAGGCCGATGTGATTGAATAATTCACGCCCTTGATTTTATAATGTGTCGCCAGCGTTGCCGAAATGGTGGATGACATGGCTTTGGGCACAGCGAACGGCCCAATGCGTTTCGGAGAGCCTTTCTCGCGAACAATGTCAGAGGCTCGAACGATCTCAATCGCGGATGGTCCGCCTGAGCCCGCGATGATACCGATACGAGGATCAGATATATCTTCCGCCGTTAATCCGGCATCCGCTAAGGCCTCATCCATAGACATGGCCGCCCAACCTGCCGCCTGTCCCATAAAACGATAGGAGCGCTTATGAACATGCTCTTTGGGATCAACCGTTGGCCGCCCGGAAATACAGGAACGAAAGCCAAGCTCTGATTGCTTTTCATCAAAGGTGATACCGCTGCGGCCCGCCTGTAAGCTATCCCCGACTTCGGCTTTATTATTCCCAATACAGGAGACAATCCCAAGACCTGTGACAACAACACGACGCATTATTTTGTCTCCTCGGCTTCACTTTGAAATAGGCCCACACGTAAATCTTTGGCTTTATAAATCACTTCACCATCCGCTTTCATCACCGCATCCGCAATACCTAAAGTGAGGGATCTACGAATAACACGCTTTATATCAATTTCATATCGGACGAGTTTTATATCTTGTGTGACCTGACCTGTAAACTTGAGCTCGCCCACACCTAAAGCCCGGCCGCGGCCGGGAGAGCCAGACCAGCCAAGGAAAAAGCCTACCAATTGCCACATAGCATCTAGGCCCAGGCAGCCCGGCATCACCGGGTCGCCGCGAAAATGGCAGTCGAAAAACCATAAATCGGGCTTCACATCCAATTCGGCTATAATCTCGCCCTTGTCATAGGCACCACCCTCGTCAGAAATTTTTAGAATACGATCCAGCATTAACATGGGTGGCAATGGTAATTTGGCATTGCCTTCGCCAAACAAGCTTTCTTCACCACTGATGATCAGATCGTCATACGTATAGGAGGATTGTATTTTTTTCATCTGGCGTCTCCGTTTGCCAGACTCATAGTGGCTTATCAGCCAAACTCAAGCCCTTTAAAGAGGCTCAGCACCCCATAACAGGCTTTGTTGGACCCAACCTTTAAAACCTTCAGACTTAACTTCGCACCAACCATCTTCACGACATTCACCGAGATTAAAAAGCGTATCTTCAGTTGCAATTGCCCGGATTTTTGAACTGTCCTTGGCTTTGGCATGAATTGGCGTATCTCCTAAGCTTACAGCTTGGCGCGCGCCACTTAAAGCCTGGGTTCTCACCCAGCTTTCATCCCCGTGAATATCCCTAACTTTGCGCCAAGTATCCATTTCCGCCACCACGACCAATGGAATACCTTTGCGTTGATATTGCCATAAAACGGGATGCCGCAGGCTCGGGCCCTGACGTCCGTTCACACGTCCATATTTCAGCGAGACATAACGGGGCACTGGAAATCCGGAATGCGTTTGGTCTGCCGCAACATATTTGATGTCTTTTAAACTAGGGATATCCTCCACAATCGTTCGCCGATTGGAGTCTTGCGCCTGCGCAGCGATAGCCACACAAGCGACCACACAAAATGTGTATAATATGCGTAATCGCCACCATCCCATGCGGACAATCTACGATTTTATCCTTAATAGTTAGTATATGTGGCTACGATTTTTAACTTGAAAAATGCTAAGCAAAAGCGTCTTATATCAAGATATGGAAAGTCCTTTACCGAAACGACCCAAGGTTTTTGTAACACGACGTCTGCCGGCAATCATAGAAGCCCGCATGTCAGACCTGTTTGATGTTACCCTCAACACAAAAGACATGCCTTTATCTCAAGCAGATTTAAAACAAGCGGTAAGAGATTGTGATGTATTGGTGCCGACAGTTACAGATAATGTTAATGCCGAAATTATTCAGGCTGCAGGCGATCAGCTCAAACTTATAGCCAGCTTTGGCGCAGGGACAGATCATATAGATGTCGCAGCCGCCCATGATCGAAAAATTACAGTAACCAATACCCCCAGCGTTCTCACCGAAGACACGGCAGATCTCACCATGGCGCTCATACTTGCGGTCCCGCGACGTTTGGTTGAAAGCGACCGCCTGACACGCGCGGGCGGATTTACGGGTTGGGCCCCGACAGGCCTATTGGGTCATCGTATCAAGGGTAAAAAATTAGGGATTATTGGCATGGGCCGGATCGGTCAGGCCGTGTCCCGCAGGGCTCGCGCCTTTGGACTTGAGATTCATTACCATAATCGTCGCCCCGTACCGGCCAAAATCGCATTAGAGCTCTCAGCCACCTATTGGGATGATCTAAATGCTATGCTCACGCAGGTGGATATTGTTTCGATTAATTGTCCGAGCACACCCTCCACCTATCACATGATCAATGCGGAACGCATCGCCTGTATGAACCCCAATAGTTATATCATCAACACGTCCAGAGGCGAAGTGATCGACGAAGCCGCCCTGGCTAAGGCGCTAATAAATAAGAAAATCGGGGGCGCCGGGTTGGATGTCTATGAACATGAACCTAAAATCCATCCGGATTTGTTAGAGTTGGACAATGTCATCCTTGCTCCGCATATTGGATCTGCAACATTTGAATCTCGACAGGAAATGGGAGAGAAAGTTCTGATTAACATCCGGGCTTTGATCGATAACCATCAATTTCCGGATAGAGTTCTGCCGCCCGGATCGACATTTTCGAGGGCCTCATAATTAAATAGGCTAATACATAATTAAATAGGCTAATATATGACCTGGAAACACATTGTTTTAAGTGCAACGGCGGTGCTTATATGCGCGTGTAGTGGTGATCCGGTGGCCGATGCTGCGGCGCAATCGACAAGCTCGGCCACTCAAGCCGCAAAACCTAAAGTAGACGCGGCGACCCAACCAGAGATTGGCGCGGAACTTATCCGGGACAATATTTATCTTCTCACCGGGCCAGGCGGTAATATAGGTTTATCAATTGGAGAGGACGGAGCCTTTGTGATCGATGACAAATTTGCCCGCTTTGGCGAACAAATCATCGAGACGGTCCAAAGCCTCACCGATGCGCCGATAAAATTTGTTATCAACACCCATTATCACGGCGATCATACCGGAGCGAATGCCATTTTGAAGGACACAGGCGCGACGGTGATAGCCCATGATAATGTTCGCAAGCGTATGGGGTTAACCTTTGAAAATAAATTATTCGGTCGAACCGTAGACGCGACCTCGCCTGAGCTTTGGCCAACCGTCACATTTTCGCAAAGCTCAACATTTCACTTTAACGGCCAAACCGTGAAAGTGATACATACGCCCCACGCCCATACAGATGGCGACAGCATTATATATTTTGAAGACGCCAATATTCTACATATGGGTGATAATTATTTTAAAGGCATGTTCCCTTATATTGATGTTGATGCTGGGGGCTCCCTTCAAGGCATGATAAAATCACATAATCAGGCTCTATCTCTGGCCAATGCGGATACAGTCATCATACCGGGCCACGGAGCTCTCGCAAATAAGACCGAACTTACAGAAACTCGAGATATGTTGGTGACGGTTCAAAATCGCGTCGATCAACGGATAAAATCCGGTCAATCGCTGGACGATATCCTCGCTGATAATATTCTGGATGACCTTAAATCCTACGTTAAGTTTATTGACGAAGAGAAGATGGTGCGTATATCCTATAGATCCCTAACTAAATAGAATTTATTGGGGCGCGCGTGGAAATGGTAAGTCCCCCCAATTGGCTATCATTTCCGCGCACGACACTCCCTCCGGAAAAATCCGGAGGGAGTTGTTTTATTTTAAAACAGATTAAGCCATCACAAAGACTATACAAATACGTGACTCGCCTGACGGGTGTAAGGTTTCGACATTTCGGTGAAAATTCAGCATTCTCTAGACGTGAATGGAGTATGCTATGAAAAAAATATTCGCTGCTACAGCTTTGATAATTATGTCAACAACCCCGATGATGGCCCATGCAGGGCAATCGTCCGGCTATAATACAAGCCACGAATCCGGTGTAACGGTTTATCGCGGAAACGCCTCCCAGCCCAATCTTCAAGCGGCCACCGCATTTAAGGCGCTCGAGTTGCAAGAGCTACAAATTAAAAATGAGGCAAATTTGCGCCAACAGCAAATTAGAAGTGAAAATGCGATCGCTCAACAACGTATAAATATTGATCGCCGGATCGCTTTTGCGCCCAACAATATTTTCGACAATCAGCGCTCATTTGGTCGTCGTGGATTTATCACGTCAAGTCGACCTCGGTTTGAGTTTAACAGCCTGTCCGGTTTTTCGGGTCGAAGAAATATTCGCAACAGACGGTATTAATTAGTTTGTTATTATTTATCACAAAAAAACCCGCCTTATGGCGGGTTTCTTTTTGGTTATTCTTCTTCTGAAGATTTTTTCCGACGACGTCGATTGTTATTACGACGTCTAGGCTTTTTCTCAGACTTCTCACCCTTAGCGTCGCCCTCTTTAGGTTCTTCGCGCGGATATTCTTCGCCCGTATCCTGATTGACATATTTCATGTTCAGGCGAACCTTACCCCGGTCATCAAAGCCCATTAGTTTCACGAAAACCTCTTGGCCTTCTGAGAGATAATCAGACGGGTGGTTAACGCGCTCTTTGGCAATTTGACTAACGTGTACAAGGCCGTCTTTAGGTCCAAAGAAGTTCACAAAGGCTCCAAAGTCGACAACTTTGACAACCTTACCTTTATAAATCACGCCAACTTCCGGCTCGGCTGTGAGGCCGTGAATCCATTCACGAGCTGCATCAATTGACGCCTGATCGTTAGAGGCAATCTTAATAGATCCATCATCTTCAACAGAGACGCGCGCGCCTGTTGTATCAACGATTTCACGAATAACCTTACCGCCAGATCCAATGACATCACGGATTTTATCAACGGGGATTTTCATGCTTTCAATCTTAGGGGCATATTCACCCACGCCGTCACGAGATGATTCGAGAGCTTTATTCATTTCATCAAGAATATGCAGACGACCGCCGCGGGCTTGATCAAGCGCGGTTGTCATAATATCTTCAGTGATACCCGCGATTTTGATATCCATCTGTAAGGATGTGATGCCTTCGCTCGTTCCGGCAACTTTAAAGTCCATATCACCTAAGTGATCTTCATCACCAAGAATGTCAGACAGAACAGCTACACCGTCGTCTTCTTTGATGAGACCCATAGCGATACCAGAAACAGGGCGCTTAATCGGCACACCCGCGTCCATCATGGCTAGCGAGCAACCACAAACGGTTGCCATTGAGGATGACCCGTTAGATTCCATAATCTCTGAGACGAGACGGATTGTGTATGGGAATTCTTCTTCACCCGGCAATACGGCCTGAAGGGCGCGCCAAGCAAGCTTACCATGACCATGTTCACGGCGAGAGGTTCCGCCCATACGGCCGGCTTCACCCACAGAATATGGCGGGAAGTTATAATGTAAGAGGAATTTGTTTTTGATCGTGCCTGTGAGCTGATCCACATATTGCTCATCATCGGAGGTACCGAGTGTTGCCACACATAAAGCCTGTGTTTCACCCCGTGTAAACAAAGCGGAGCCATGTGTGCGTGATAATGGGCCGGCTTCGGCGACAATTTGGCGAACTTCGTCGACCTTACGGCCGTCAATGCGTTTGCCCGTTTTGATAACTGTGCTTCTAACAACGCCAGCTTCTAAGGATTTGAAGCAGTCACCAAAGACATTGCTTTCCATGCCGTCTGGATTTTCGTCACTCGCACCAAGCTTTTCCCACGCCTCATCTTTGGCTTCGCGGATCGCGTCTTGTCGTTCCATCTTATCCGTCTTTTTATAAGCGGCTTTAATAGCTTTCTCGGATTGCTTTTTAATAAGCTTTTTCTCAGCGGAGTAATCAGGCGCTGCATAGTCCCACGCCTCTTTAGCCGCTTTTTTGGCAAGCGTCTTAATCGCATCAATGACGGGCTGATAGCTCTCATGACAAAACATAACCGCACCGAGCATTTGCTCTTCGGTTAGCTCTTTGGCTTCAGACTCCACCATCATGATGGCGTCATCAGTTCCGGCGACAACCAGATCTAGTTCGCTATCTTCCAGCTCAGGTATGGTCGGGTTAAGGACATAATCGCCGTCAATTAGACCAACGCGGCCTGCTGCAATTGGGCCCATAAAAGGAAGCCCAGACAAGGCAAGCGCGGCGGAAGCCGCAACCATGCCCAGCACATCGGGCTCATTTTCAAGGTCATGCTGCAGCACGGTAATGACAACCTGAACTTCGTTTTTAAAACCTTTGGCAAAAAGTGGACGCAGCGGACGGTCTGTGAGCCGCGCAATTAATGTCTCGCGCTCTGTTGGGCGACCTTCGCGTTTAAAATAGCCTCCCGGAACTTTCCCGGCTGCGTAAAATTTTTCCATATAATTGACAGTCAGCGGGAAAAAGCTCTGTCCGGGTTTAGGTGACTTGGCTGCACAAACTGTGGCCAATAATTTGGTTTCGCCGTAAGTGGCAAAAACGGCCCCGTCCGCCTGGCGGGCCATGCCGCCTGTTTCTAGGGTGAGCGGACGTCCCGCCCAGTCTATTTCAACTGTGTGTTTATCAAACATATCGTATCGTTCTTTCTTTTACGTACATACGTGCCTATTTATTACGTTCGAAATAGGCGAAAGGCCGTCCCCATGACGGCCTTTTTCATAATGGGTTACGCTTATCTGCGCAGCCCGAGCTTTTCGATGAGCGCCTGATAGCGCCCTTCATCTTTTTTCTTGAGATAATCCAAAAGACGACGTCTTTGCGTCACCATGGCTAAAAGGCCGCGACGCGAATGGTTGTCTTTTGCGTTGGTTTTAAAATGCTCGGTGAGGTTAACGATGCGTTCCGTGAGGATCGCAACCTGAACTTCGGGTGAGCCGGTATCGCCCGGTTTTTGGGCATGGTCTTTAATAAGCGCAGCTTTGCGCTCGGGTGTAATCGACATCGTGATCTCCAAACTGATTACAAATTAAATACGCGTTTGGGTGAGATTGTCTCACTTTGCGCGTTACAAAGAGCCACAACTCTACCTCCGCTCATTGCTAACACCCATTCGGTCGGGGCAACATTTGGAGAATTAGAGACAATGGCTCGTCCCTGTTTCAAAGCGAAAGCCTGATCCTCTGTCACGGCCAGCACCGGGATGTCGTCCAGCGCGGTCTCAACAGGCAGCAGCCCTTCAGAAACGCGGGCCTCATAGGGGAGATTTTCCAATACGTCCAGTGAAAAAGACGCATCCAACGTAAACGGCCCAACACGGGTGCGACGCAAATAGGTGACATGGCCGCAAGTTCCAAGACGTGCCGCGAGGTCTCGGGCTAGCGAGCGCACATAGGTGCCCTTCCCGCAGGTCATCTCAAGTGTGACAGAATCTGCGTTACAGTCCGTAATATTTAAGCGCTCTATAAATACTGAGCGCGACTTCAGCTCAACATATTTACCGTCCCGCATGAGATCATAGGCCCGCTTTCCGTCCACTTTAATGGCGGAATATTTGGGCGGAATTTGCTCAATGTGACCGATAAATTCCGGCAGCGCAGCTTCTATGTCTTCACGCGGCGGGCGGATATCAGAAGTTTCCGTGACCGCACCTTCGGCATCCCAACTGTCCGTGTTTTCGCCCCATGTCACCGTAAACTGATAAACTTTATCCGCATCCATGGTGAAAGGCACGGTTTTGGTCGCCTCTCCAAGCGCAATAGGCAATATTCCCGTCGCGAGCGGATCAAGCGTTCCCGCATGACCGGCCTTTTGCGCCGTATAAAGCCAGCGCGTTTTGCCGACAGCTTGAGTGGACGTCATATTGAGTGGTTTATCCACCACCACCCAGCCATGAACCGGATTACCTTTGCGTTTGCGGGGCATTTATTATCATAAAAAACGCGCCTAATGGCGCGCATATTAAATAAATATTTTGTGGTTTTTTAGCAACCTTTAGAATTAGATAGCGCAACCAGATTTTCTTGACGCTCTTGGACGAGCTCTTCAGCATTTTCTGCATCAAGAGATGAAATAGAGAAGGTTTGAAAACACCCGAAAACTGCATGCGATTTATAAAAATGACCCAGAATTGGCAAAAGCCAACATACAAAAAAGCAGCCAAGCCAATAATTAGCCCAAATTTAAAGCTAGGCAAAACAGATATAGCGAGACCTAGGCTATAAATCGTAAAAAAAGTCCATGCGAGAATCTTCATTAGCTCTAACCCAAATCCCGTTTCACCTCGGGACGGTTTAAAAGCTCTTGCATATCTGTTGCCTGATCAAAGCTGGTATCGGCGACAAATTTCAATGCTGGTGTGGATTTCATTTCCATCTCGCGACCCAGACGCCCTCGCAGGAATTTGGCACAGCGATTAAGCGCAACAATGACTTTATCCATCTCCCCACCACCCAAGGGAGCTGCATAGACTAGCGCATGTTTCAAATCAGGGGACGCGCGAACCTCCGAAATCGTGACGGACACACCTTGCAAATCGGGATCGCGCAAATGCTCCTTGGCAATAATTTCAGCCAAAGCGCGGCGCACAAGCTCTCCGGCTTTGAGCTGACGTTGGGATGGGGGTCGGTTTCGAGACATGAGAGGCTATATAGATAGCTTCGGACGAATATCAAGCTAAGCTCAATTTATCCTAACAAGGGATAGCTCGCTTCAACCCGGTAGAGGTTTGATCCGGATTTTCTCTGGTGACTTGAGATCAAGAAAAACTGATCGACCAGAAACGGGCCCAGCTTGAACTCAGCGAGCCGTTTTTCAAAGGCAATGATATGGGCGTGGGGTGTGCCGTCTTTAAGGTAGGCCAGAGTGACATGGGGCATAAATTTCCGAGATTCCATCTCAATTTTAGCATGGCGGGCCGCCCGGCGACAATGTTTATATAGGCCCCTTAAGTCCTTGGACATATCAACCCCAATCCAGATGGCGTGCGGCTCTTTATTCCCGAAATGCCCCGCCCCACTTAAAGCGACATCAAATCCTGTTCTCCCATGTTGGACCAGCTCATAATCGAGTATCTCTATCTTTTCATTCGCCACATCGCCGAAAAAACCCAAAGTAATATGTAACTTATCAGGATCGGACCAACGGGCATCCTCAACACCCTTTTGCAAGAGTACCAGTTTGCGAATAATAGAGGGCGGTGGCTTAATTGCTGCGAAAACACGCATAGTCATATTATTTAATGGTTATTTAGGGACAGGGAGAACGGTGCGCCTTGTTGAGGCGATGCGCGGCTTTTTCCATCTCTTTTGTCCATGTGATTTTATGGGCATCAATATTTTCTTTAAGCTGGGCCAGGCTGGTCGCCCCGATAATATTGCTCGTGACAAACTCACGGGTCTCTACAAATTTCAGCGCAAATTGGGTCGGTGTTATGCCGAGCTCGGCGGCCGCATCGAGACAATCATTTACCGCATCAATAGCGCCCGGGCCTTCATAGCGTTTAAGGAACCCACCAAAGGCGGCTTTGCGGGAATTTTCGGGAACTGAATGTCTATATTTCCCCGTAAGATAGCCTTGCGCCAAAGGGGAATAAGCGAGCAATCCCACCTGTTCGCGCATCGCAATTTCTGCCGCTGAGAGGTCAAAGCGACGATTGACCAAACTAAAGGCGCATTGATTAGTGACCATTCTCGGCCAGCTGCGCGCTTTGGCAATCTCTAAAAATTTCATGGTTCCCCAGGCGCTTTCATTAGATAGCCCAATATGGCGGATATTACCTTTTTCTACATGTCGGGCGAGCGTCTCGAGAATGTCTTCGAGTGGCACCATATCATCGGCGTCATAATCATGATAGCTATGGAAGCCGAAGCCGGGAATAGCGCGGTCTGGCCAGTGAAGTTGGTAGAGATCAACATAATCTGTCCCGAGGCGCTTAAGAGATTTGCCTAATGCCTCATCGATTTGATCAGATGTATGACGTACATCATCGGCACAGTCCCGCCGCCAGGATACATCTGAGCGACCAAAGACTTTTGTTGCGATAATAACTTTGTCGCGGTTCTTACGCGACCTCATCCAACTGCCAATATAGCTTTCTGTTCGCCCTTGAGTCTCCTCGCGGCTGGGAACCGGATACATTTCCGCCGTATCGATAAAGTTAATTCCCTCTCCAATGGCATAATCAAGCTGCTCATGGGCCTCAACTTCGGTGTTTTGCTGTCCCCACGTCATCGTCCCCAAGCAGACCGATGTGACTTTAATGTCTGTGCGTCCCAATAGTCTTAATTCCATATTTACCAATCCCTTAACAAAACCTGACATGCGCTATTTGAAAAATTATAAAAATAGCCTATATAGAGTGGGTAACAATTGTTTCCCAGATTAATCAAGGAGTCTTTGATGTCAGATTATAATCAACCTACAAGCCAGCGCGCGGGCGTCGATGTCGGCCTTCGTGACTTTATGCTAGGTACGTATCGCTATATGGCGGCCGCTATGGCGGTTACTGCAGGTGTTGCCTGGTTTAGCGCGCCTTACATCGCGCAGCTCGGTATTTTCCGTTCACCTTTTGCCTTATTGGCCTTCGTCATTGCGATCCCCGTTTTATTCGGTTCTGTTGGACGCAAACTCCCAACCATGTCGCAAGGTGGCATGATGGCGTTTCTGTTTGGGTTTGCCGCTTTTCTTGGAATTTTCGTCTCCGCCATCACTTTGGTTTATCCATCAGTCGTGCTTGCAAAAGTGTTCTTCATGACGGTTGCCATGTTCGGCGCGCTGAGCCTCTTTGGCTATACAACAGAACGCAATCTTAGCGCTTTTATTAAATACGCTATTGCGGCTTTTATTGGATATATCGCAATCTCGTTATTAGGTGCTTTCGTCCCAGCCCTTAGACCAACAGGTCCACTTGATATCATTATCAATGTCATTGCTTTGGCAGCGATTGCTATGATCACAGCATGGGAAACACAGATGTTGAAAAATGTCTATTACAGTGTGGCTGGAAATGCCGCGATGCTTAAGAAAATGGCCGCCTATGGTGCTGCGAGCTTGCTCTTGTCATTCGTCAATATGTTCAACATTCTCTTGAGCCTGTTTGGTAGCGAATAAGCTTGAAAATAATAAATTATATTAAGACCCCGCTCAAGCGGGGTTTTTTTTGAGTGTGGGATAATTATCTCAGATGATTATTTGACGCGACGAAACCGTTGCTTATCAAAGACGCGAAGCACGATTTTTAAGTCATGTCCGCGTTTGAGGATTAAACCTCCCGGCGCAATCACACTATATTGCCCTTGTTTAAGACGAAGAGCCGGGATTTTCTCAATCCGGTAAAGAGGATGTTCGCTAGCGCGCCGATAAATAGAGAATACGGCCTTATCCTTAAGAAAATCCATCGCATAGTCTTTCCAATGGCCTTGGCTTACCATTTGCCCATAAACAGATAATATCTGCCCTAATTCGACACGATTAAAGGCTATTTGTGACGGTGGACGCTGACGGGAAGATGTCAGCCGATTGGGTAAAGAAACGATATTGGCGCTCATTACTCTTAATAGCTTAATAAAGTCAGGGGGCTCAAGCCCTATTTATTAATACAAAACGCCAATGTCTTAACGTAAATTAATACAATGCCACAAACTTGCCTTATTTCGGTCTTTTTGCCGCCAAAGGCCAATGGCAAAAAGATCATGTCATCACATGACACGGAGGTCGGTTTCCCAGCCCCCCAGCCCTTTTCCGGCCTTTGTCATGTGATCGGCTCCCACAAACGCCATTCCCACTGGCGCTAGAAAATAAAAGCTCTATTCCCACAGAGTGCAAAATAACGGCCCGCTATCTTTTCCCAATAGCGGGCCTTATTATTTTTTAAGTCTCGTTATTTTAAAATTAGTCTTTGGTATATTTCACGGCCGCATGAATCTGATGGCTATCCACATCATGTAAAAGCAGCGCGTAAGATGTGCCTTTTTGCGGGATAATATCCGTATCAAATTCGGGATCACGCATATCCCAAGGCCCTAGCTTTGTCACATTCGTCACGACATTGGACAGCGTTAAGACCCGTCCGCGATTTTCTCCGCGGTTCACTTTCACAGATTGCGGGCCCGGTACATATTCAACCAAATGCAGATTATACTCAGCCTCGGCTTCAAAGGCACCTTCGACGCAAAGCCGACCGTCTCTTTCAACCAAAGTCAGTCCAGGCATGGCGGAGTCCTGGGACAAATCCTGTAAATCTGATGTCTTATAGCGCGGGCTATGCTCAGATCCATTGAGAATAATCTGAGGGGTATAGATATTCATTTCATCGAAGGCTTCACCATAAGCTTTTTGACGCTTGGTAAACTCCCGTTTCCCAAAAGTGTCGGTCCAGCCCAGATAATCCCAATAGGTCACACTATAGGTTAGCGCCAATACATCCGCGTAACCGGAAATTTCATTGACCAAGCTATTTGCCGGCGGACAGGATGAGCAACCCTGTGAGGTGAAAAGCTCCACGATTTTTCCAGGTTGGGACGATCCCGCCATAGCTGGAGCAGAGAGCATTGCAATAAAGGGCAATATGAGCAGACGTTTTTTCATAAGGGTCCTTATAGCGAGGAAATTTTTGAGGGCTACTAACCTCTAATCACTATGATGTGAGCTTTTCGCCAGAATTCTCATCTATTTCGTGACGATCCCCGTGATCAGCGTCATCAGGATCAATATCTGGATTACCATCCGCGGACAAAAGAACCGATATCCAACGGGTGCTCGGGAATTGTGCGAGTATAATCATAATGATCACTGTTAAAGGGGCCGACAGGAACGCGCCGACGCCGCCCCAAAGCGCCCCCCAAAGCGTGATCGACAAAATTACAACGATGGCAGATAAATTCATACTATCACCCATCATTTTAGGTTGTAGCGTATTGGCAATAACGGTTTGTACGGCAAAAAGTAATCCGGCGAGTAGCGCCACTTTGCCAAAATCAAACTGAACCAAGGCGAAAATGGCCGGCAAAATAAACGCCGCCAGACCGCCCACAATTGGGATGTAATTAAAGATGAAAATCACTAAGGCCCAGAAGAGCGCATTATCGAGGCCCATCCACACCATGATAATATATGACAATATAGTCTGTAGAAGGCTAATCACGGTCTGGACGCTAATATATTTCTCAACGGAGTGACGAATACGTTCCGCCGTCTTGGAGGCCTTGCCGCGCGCAATAGCATCCGGGAAAAGATCATCCATTTTTTTGGGGAAAGAATTTTGCGCGACGAATAAAAAGGCCACATATAAGGATATAATACCGAAATTTGACAACACACTTCCAGTTGCCGTGGCTACACCTGTCAAGCCCTTACTGATCCAGTTAGAGTCTTGCAGACGCCCGGCTATTGATTCAAATGTTATTTCATCAATCCAGGGAAGTTTGCTCATCAGGGCAAATATCTCACTTATACGGGCTTCATAAGCAGGGGCTTCACGGGCCACATCCACAGCCGTATCGGCGATAATCACAACCACGCCCGCAATGCCAACAATCACAGTGAGCACGGCTATAAAAAGCGCCAAAGGATAAGGGACGAACTTAGACAGGCTATCAAGCCAGCGCGCAAAGGCATCGATGATGAGCCAAAGAAACACCGCCAGAGCAAAAGGTGCCATAATATTGCGCGTAAAATAAAGACAGGCCGTTGCCACCACGAAACATAAAAAGAGCAAACAGGCTCGGGTGGTCGGATCAACTGAATAACGTGGTTCCATAAAGTGTTTTCCCGTAAATCCTTTACTCGGTCAATGGGCCTGTCTCAAAATTATCGGCCTCACGAAAATAGTCGCCCATCCATAATTGATAGGCCTAGCCCGATCAGCCCCATACCCGCCGCTTGAACGGGCGTGAAACCTTCGCCCAAAAACACAACACCCAACAAAATGGCCGAGATCGGAACAAGAAAGGTTACCAAGGCCGCATTGGTCGCGCCGGCGCTGGCAATCAGACGAAAATATAAAATATAGGCCAGGGCCGTGGAAAATATCGCCAGCCCCAAAATGGCGGCCCAAATGGTTGGGCCTGCATTTGCAAAACTGCCCATAGGCGCATCAATTATCACGCATAGCGGCAACAATATAAGCAAGGCCATGCTGGTCTGCCCGGCGGCAATAATAATAGGCGTGATCCCCATCTCTTTAAATCGACGCGCCCAGACGCCAGCAAAGGCATAAGATAAGGCCGCGCCCAAGACGGCCAACTGTCCCAAGACATGGCCGGAGCGAAAGCCGCTCACCAACACATCCGGGCCAATCATAATCACCGTGCCCAATAGACCAAAAATCACGCCGATAAATTTGCCTTTTGTGATCCGCTCATCGACCAGAAAAGCCCCCGCCACCAAGACTGTGAAAAACGGCGTTGTCGCATTTAAGATCGAGGATAATCCGGCCGTGATATGAACCTGCCCCCACACGATGAGGAAAAAGGGCAATGCATTATTGAGGAGCCCCACCACGCCTAAGGCAAACCAAGCACGTCCGGTCTTCGGGATAGGCACAGATCGCGCGACAACGATCAGCCATAACACACAGGTAGCGATACCCACCCGCAAAGTGACAATGGTTAATGGCGGCCAATGTTCGAGCAAGACTTCAAAAAAGAAAAAAGACCCGCCCCACAAAAGCGATAATATAAGCAAGATGATTAAATCTCTAAGACGCATATGTTGGGTTATACTGGATGGTGCGCTCATCACGCTCTGCTAGAGGAATAAAGAGCCCGCCGCCACCGATAATCAGGCTTTAAACGCAACCGCTCTAAAGCATTGCGCTAAATCGGATTGCCTTATATGCTTTGCGCGATGTTCAGGGGGATTTGAAACATGTCTGATAACACACCAAACGAAGAAGTCGACGTCACCAAGGCGTGGGAAGCCTCACAAGACCAAAAAGGCAAAGCCAAAAAGCTACGCATGTTTGCAGGCTTATCTTGGCTGGTCGCGATCGGCACTGAAATCGCCGCCATTGTTATGCTATTAAAAGGCAAATTTGATCAGGGCGGATTAGCGCTTCTTATCGGGCTTCTCGTTGTAATTGCTGTCTTTGCGATTGCCGGCAGCATTATGTGGAAAAAAGCCAATCGGCATGACCCGGCTTCCAAGTCTGAGCCAGCTAAATTCTTTATCCAAAATCAGCTCGGCGCGATTATCACGCTGATTGCCTTCTTGCCGCTCTTGGCTTTGATCTTTCTGGATAAAGACATGGACCCCAAAACCAAAAAAGTGGCTGGCGGTGTCGGAACGGCTCTCGCCCTCGTGGCCGCCTTTGTCTTTGGCGCGGATTATAATCCGGCCTCCACCGAGCAATACACACAGGACATGAATACGTGCGCCGCCCAGATTAAAGCGGGCGAAGCCACAACCGCCTGTTCACCGGCAGTGGCCGAACAAGCTCAGGAAATTGCGCGCGATAGTGAAGCCGTCGCAGCGGCCACGAAAAGCGAAGCCTTTCCGGATGGTCAGGATGTTGTCTACTGGATTGCGCCCAAAGACGGATCAGATAAATCCAAGCATGAGCTGGTCTTTCACCTCTGTGATAATGTCAGCACATTACGCGGTAAAAATGTCCGCAGCGGATCTGTCACCGAAGCCTATGCCGCCAACGCCAAACGTTTGACAAAACAGGT
>CAZPLJ010000012.1:0-14195 GCA_964587545.1 uncultured Caulobacterales bacterium
TTCTTAAAAGAACGGGTGACTGCAATGTGATGATAGAAAATTACCACAGCTTTGCTGATCTAGGATTATTATTAGGCCGATTTCGTCTAAGAGATTGATTGCAAAAGGTTGTTTAATTTTGAGAGCGGCTATTGCTTAGGAATATTATCAAAATCCTCATCCAGAGGACTGCCTCGTCCTTCGAGACGCCGCTGCGGTGAAACGCATATGTTATCAGGACCAGCCAAGCTTTTAGCTCAGATTGGGGATTCTAACTTCGCTTAGGAGTGCTTTTAAATTGAACGAACTTGCGATTAAGTTACGTGTATAGCTCTCTTTTGGACGTTCAAAAATATCATTGGTAATGCCTTCTTCAATGATTTCACCGTGTCGCATAACCATCACATAATCAGCCATAACTTTTATGACGGCCAAGTCGTGGCTAATAAAAATATAGGAGAGCTCAAATTCATTTTGTAAGTCTCTCAAAAGATCAAGAACCTCTTTTTGCACAGTCCGGTCAAGCGCTGATGTTGGCTCGTCGAGCACGACGACATTAGGCTGAAGAACTAAAGCTCGGGCTATGGCGATGCGTTGCCTTTGCCCACCAGAAAATTCATGCGGGAAACGATTGCGAACGGATTGATCCAGCCCGACCTTTTCAAGCGTATCTAATGCCAGTTTGCTCCGCTCGTCTTTGCTAAGTTCCGGCCTATGCGTGCGAAGACCTTCCTCGACAATGGTGGCAACGGTCATACGCGGCGAAAGCGAGCCATAAGGATCCTGAAAGACCATTTGTAATTCTTCTCTTAGAGGCTTTAACGCCTTGAGCGGTAATTCATTTATATTGCGTCCAGAATAGACGATTTTGCCTGTGCCTTGGGTCAGCCGTAAAACCGCGCGGCCCAATGTCGATTTACCAGATCCACTTTCACCGACCAGACCGATCGTTTGGCCTTTACGAAGCTGCACTGTTGTATCTTTGACGGCATGAAACTGAGTGTCTTTTTGGAGAAATCCCGGAGCGTTGCCATAAACCACATTCATGTTTGTGGCTTCAAGGACTATCTCTTCAGTGTCACCAACAGGCAATTTCGCGCCCTCCGGTTCGGCTGCGAGGAGTGTTTTCGTGTAATCGGTCTTGGGGGTTTTAAAAATTTCCTCAGTCGTGCCGAATTCCTTCACGACACCTTTTTGCATGACATAGACGCGGTCTGCAAAAGCTTCCACGATACCCAAATCATGTGTGATGAAGACGATACTCATTCCAATGTCTTCATTTAACCTCGCCAGTAATTTTAGAATTTCGGCCTGCGTTGTGACATCCAGTGCCGTTGTTGGCTCATCCGCAATCAAGAGCTCTGGTTTGTTAGCCAAGGCCATAGCAATCATAATACGCTGGCGCTGTCCGCCCGACATTTCGTTTGGATAGGATTTAAAGCGGCGTTCAGGGTCAGGAATTTGAACCTGACGCATAAGGTCAAGCGCTTTGACCCGCGCCTCAGCCTTGCTCATTTTTCCATGTGTTAAAAGCGGTTCCATAATTTGAACGCCAACCCGATATAACGGATCAAGCGACGTCATCGGCTCCTGAAAGATGATTGAAACTTTAGAGCCGCGAATATTATTTTTCGCTTTTTTTGACAGGCTTAAAAGATCTTTGCCGTTAAACTCAATTTTGCCTGTGGCCTGACCGTTTGAAGCGAGGATACCAAGCGTGGACATGGCGATCTGGCTTTTGCCCGAACCACTTTCCCCGACAATGGCGACGATTTCGCCGGGCGCAATCGACATAGACACGCCTCTGACGGCATGTACAACGCCGTCCGGCGTGTCGAAATCGACGACAAGATTTTGAATATCGAGGACAGGGGGCTGCGTCGTCATTTAACGGATCCTTATCTTATCGGTCTTTGGGGTCTAATGCGTCGCGCAATCCGTCACCCAAGAAATTCAGGGCAAAGAGCAGGATAGACATTGTCAAAGCCGGGAAGATCAAAAGATAGGGATCATTGCGCATATATCGTGCGCCTTCGGCAATCAAAACACCCAAGGATGTGAGCGGCTCCTGTACCCCAAGTCCAAGAAAGCTAAGGAAGCTCTCCAGCAAAATCACACGCGGGATAAGCAAGGTCATATAAACCACCACCGTTCCGGCAAGATTTGGAATAATATGGCGTTTAACAATATTACCGCGGCTTACGCCTAGGGCTTTTGAGGCCTGTACGAATTCCTGTTGCTTGAGTTGTAAAGTCTGTCCTCTGACAATCCTGGCCATATCAAGCCATTGAATACAGCCCACGGCAATAAATATCAGAACGATATTATTGCCAAAAAACACGACCAGCAAAATCACGAAAAATACGAAGGGCAGTGAATATAAAAGGTCGACAATACGCATCATGATATTGTCGACGCGTCCGCCTATAAATCCGGACACTGCGCCATAGGTCACGCCAATCATGAGTGCCACACCTGTTGCTAAGGCTCCTACCATTAGGGATATACGAAGCGACATGAAAATCCGCGTGAGCAAATCTCGGCCATTCTGATCTGTTCCCATCAGAAAGCGCTGATTTTTAATATCTGCGGTCATGACGCCCTGGCTTGGATTGCTCGGGGATATATTGAGTTCGATATTTTCGAAAATATCCGTCCGGTCCATATAGCGTGTAATTCGGGGATCAAGGGCTGCGTTTGTTCTGTTGATAATATCGACTTTCACATGGTCCTCGGCGATATTGATATTTTGCAAATCAACGCGCGCGCGTTTTAGAGCGCGTTCCGTGATAGGTTGCAGCTGATCCTGTTTGGGGTAAGCGGTCATAGACGGCTTTGCCCCGACGAAATTATTGTAAACTTCGTGATAGGGGTGGGGTGATAATATTGGGCCAAGAATAGCGGCCAATGTCATGCCAATGACAACCCATAGCGAAACCATGGCGGCTTTATTGCGTTTAAGGCGCAACATAGCTGTTTGGAATAAGGAGCGGCCGACAATCTCGGGCGCGTCTATTTGTGGTGTGTCGGTCATGGGTAGCGCGGCCGTATCAGTCATAACGCACCCTCGGATCGAGAACCGAATAGAGTATGTCGACTATGAGATTGAAAACTAAAACCAGCGTGGCCACGATAATCACTGTTCCCATGACCATTGTATAATCACGGTTCAGGGCACTGGTGACAAAATAGCGGCCAATGCCGGGCAGATTAAAAATCTGCTCGACAACAATTGAACCCGTCATCAAGGCCGCAGCGGCCGGTCCAAGGTAGCTCAAAACTGGAAGCAGCGCAGACCTCATGGCATGTTTTCCGACAACTTTTCGTGTCGGTAGTCCGTAGGCACGGGCCGTACGAATATGATCGGATTTTAGTGCTTCTAACATACTGCCGCGCATTAATCGTGTCACGATCGCTATTTGAGGTAGAGCCAAAGAAATTACCGGCAGCACCATTTGAGACGGGCTTCCCCATCCTGTTGCAGGAAGCAGACCAAAGGTAAGGGCAAATATCAATGTGAGAATAGGCGCCACAACATAGTTAGGTGTCGTAATCCCAAAGGTCGCAAATGTGACAATCGCCACATCGGTTTTCTTGTTTTGGTTTAGCGCAGCAACGCTCCCTAAAAACACGCCAATCACGAGGGCAAGAAATAAAGCCGTTCCGCCCAGTGTCATTGAAATGGGCAAACCTTCGGCGAGAACCTCTTGGACACGTTTATCGCGATAGACAAAAGACGGCCCCATATCGCCGCGTAAAAGATTTCCCAAATATGTAAAATATTGCTCGATGAGAGGCTTATCCAAGCCATAACTCGCACGGATATTTTCAAGCACAGACGGGGCCAGCGGGCGCTCTTCATCAAAAGGACCACCGGGCGCAATACGCATCAGAAAAAAGGTTAGCGTTATGACTGCGAACAGGGTGGGGATAATCGATAATATTCGTTTGAACGCATAGTTTAACATATGTGCGCAGGGCCCTTTTTATGGGATATTATTAAGATGGATTTTTAAATGATAAGAAACGCGTCGCATTTTTATTCATGACATTACTCTGCCAATTCTCAATTTTGGGCGAAATCAGCGTAAAGGAAGAATAATAAAATATCGGCAGGAATGGGGTATCACGCATGATGAGGCTTTCAGCTTCAGCCAATATGACGGCACGTTTGTCTAGATCGAGCTCATTTGCCGCCTCTTTCATTAGGCTGTCATATTCGGGATTGTCATATCGCGCATAATTAAACCCGGTATTGTAAGACTCTAATAAGAAGAGGAAGTTTTGCGGGTCGGGGTAATCCCCAATCCAACCCGCACGAGCAACTTGAACTTTTCCTAAGTCTCTCAAATAGGCATAGTGTGCGGCTGCATCGCGGATTTTATAAGTAATATTGATTCCGATTTCAGACCACATATCCGCAATTGCTGTGGCAGTATTTTTATGGTTTTCGCCGCTGTTATACATGAGCTCAACTGTGACCGGATTTTTCTTGCTGATCCCTTTTTTGGCCATGATGGCGATGGCTTCATCTTCGCGGTCCAGCATCGACATTTTAAAATATTCCGTCTCGGGGGACCCATTGGCATAATTATTGATCCCAACAGGCACCAAACTTTGTGCCGGGATCATGCCCGGCCAAATCTCGTCAGCCAAAAACTCACGATCAATCACCATACTCATGGCGCGGCGAATTTCCGGGTCGGCCAGAAAATCATCCGTCGTATTTAAAGCATAATAATAGGTACCTAAATATGGGACAATTCTAAGGGAGTCGCCATATTCCGTAAGTCTCTCAAGGTCCTGCGCGGGTAGGTCCGAACATACATGAACTTCGCCAGCTTCCCAGGCGCGAACGCAAGTCGACCGATCTTCAAATGGAATATAATGGAATTCTTCAATAGCGACGTTGTCGGCGTCGAAAAAATTCTCATTTTTCTTCATCACAATACGATCATTTAAGGTGTAGGAAACGAGGGTATACGCGCCATTTGAAACCAAGTTTCCAGGTTTGACAAATTGGTCCCCTAATTCTTCGAGAGATTTTTGATGAAGTGGCTTACCTGTTTGATGCGTGAGTTGGTCTAGGAAATAGGGTGTGGCCTGTTCTAGTTTCACTTCTAGAGTTTTGTCATTAATTGCCCGCACGCCGAGATCAGTCGGTTTCAGCTCGCCCAGATTGACTTTTTCGGCATTCTTAATCACGTATAAAATGGTGGCATATTTTGCGGCTGTAACCGGGTTCATGAGGCGCCGATAGGTAAAAACAAAATCATGTGCCGTGACAGGGTCACCATTGGACCATAATGCATCCTCCCGCAGATAGAATGTATAGGTCAGGCCATCTTCTGAAACATCCCAGCTTTTGGCTGTTGCTGGAATAACTTTGGCGTCCGCAGAAAAATCAACAAGGCCAGAATAAAGATCGTCAATTATTCTAGATTCAGACGTTGTAGATGTACCGTGGTGGTCAAGTGTTTCGGGATCACCGTCATTTCCGCGGTAAAAAACCTGAGCATTCGCGGTCGAAACAAATAAATAGGAGACTATAAACAGAGGTCGTAAAAAACTAAGTTTCAAAGTAAAATCCTACATAAGTCGTCAAGATTGGGACCAATTTCCAGTCATCCGTCATTGCTTGATAATCTGTCCATAGTCAATGTTATAGAATACAACAAGATTCCAAAGAAGGTCTCATTTTTTTCTACCCGATGGACCTGATTAAACAAAAACGTAACGGGGATTTTATTTAGATAAACAGAATTTTAACGCGTGATGACGCTGTCACCCTATATAAAAATGTGAAGGCTTTTTAATAATATAAAAATGTGAAGGCTTTTTAATAATATTTAGGCTCATTTTGAACCTTTGTGTTTTGCAAAAAGACTTAAAGGTCTGCTATCTGCGTCACAAAATTGGAAGATGAACCTATGAAATACTTTAAGCTCTTTGCGACAACGGCTTTACTTGCTCTGGGGTCATGCTCTGGCGGCGGAGGTGATACCGCGCCTACGGTTACGACCACCACAGCGGTCACACCGCCTCCTCCTCCTCCTCCGCCGCCGCCGCCGCCGCCGCCGCCGGTCACACAAATCCTGGATAATTGTGAGGGATTGGATTTCCTTGGAATCTCCAGTGCCAGTGATGGCGGTAGTGGAGATGCAGGTTTTGGCGCTTCAAATGTTATTGATAATAATTTGACGGCCGCCTCACGCTGGTCGTCGCAAAATAATGGCGCGAGCCTCACATTGGATCTTGACGGGCCGCGGCTTGTTCGAGACATTGGACTGGCCTTTTTCCAAGGTGATCAACGCCAAACCTCATTTAATGTGTCTGTGTCTTTAGACGGCAGCGAGTTTACGGATATATTGCTCACAACAGAGAGCTCTGGCGAAAGCTTGTCATTTGAACGATTTGATGTCCCGGATACGCCCGCAAATTTTGTGCGAATTACAGGTGAAGGCAATAGCATCAATAATGAGACCGCCATCGTTGAAGCGGCTGTCATTGGCTGTTCCTTAGACCCTGAGCCGGCACAGACTCTGACGGTTGCACCTTTTGAGGCCAGCTCATTTGGACTTGATCCAAATCTTCCCCCGAGTGGCAATTTTGATCTGCTCACTTGGAGTATCGATACTCCAGCCGATCTAAATAATGATGGACGCGCGGATAGGGTCCCTGAACGGGATGTAGGGAACGGATTTGTAAATGATTTCTTCTTTACGAATGATGATGGCGGCATGGTATTTTTATCTACCATTGACGGGGCGCCAACCTCGACCAATACGCGGTTTAACCGGTCCGAGTTACGCGAGCAATTACGACGCGGCAATACAAATGTGAGCACGCGAGGCGTTAATCAAAATAACTGGGTGCTGGGTTATCAACCGCCGGTCACGCAAAATATTGGCGGGCGCAACGGTGTCCTTAAAGGCACTTTAGTTATCAACAATGTCACCTCTACCGGGGATCGTGATCAGGTGGGCCGGACGATTATTGGGCAAATTCACGCCGAGAATGACGAACCTATGCGAGTCTATTATCGCAAATATCCTGAGAACGAGCGAGGCATTATTTATTTTGCCCATGAAATTCGCGATAGTGATGATCTCTGGTTTGTTGTTGTCGGTCCGGAAAGCGACGATATTGACGACGAACCTGACGATGATCGTAATCCGGAAAATGGCATCGCGCTTGGAGAACTATTCTCTTATGAGATCAACCAACAAGGTGCCCGTATTGATGTCATCATAAGACGGGGTGATGAAGACGGTGAGATTATCGGACATAATTTCGTCGATATGAACGAACTTAATAGTGGTTACGACCGGGCCGATGAATGGATGTATTTCCGGGCAGGTGCTTATACACAAAATAATTCAGGCGCTTTAACTGACTTTGATCGCGTGACGTTTTACAGGGTCGAAAATACGCACGACTAAAATCGTGACTGTAAAACAGGTCTTGATAAATATTTTTGTTCTTGTTATGTTCTTTTTCTCTAAGGAGATAAACATGGCGAAAAAATATTTGAATGTGTCCTATGAAGACAGAGAACTGGCCAAACGGCTAGGCGCGCGATGGGATCCAAGCGTCAAAAAATGGTATTGTCCGCAAGGGGCACCGCTTGCCAAAATATTCACTTGGCGATCACAACAGATATTAAATTCGCCTTCTAATACGCTTACGCGTAAGACAAAATTACCAAAGGTAATCAATCTTGAATTGCCTCTTACTGGTTAATCCATATTGAACTTTAACCCTTTTAGTTTGATATAATTTAGAAAGCCCCGCTATACCCTTTGCGGGGTTTTTTATTTGCCAAGGTCATAAAAAAAGCCCTGCGTAAACAGGGCTTAATCCATCGGAAATATAACTTAAGCGTCTTCAGGCAAGACAATGGACCCACGCAGGCTTTGCAAGACCTCTCTTGCGCTATACACATTATCCGTCCCAGCAACAGTTCCATGCCCAAAGGTCACTTCGGCTGAAGCTCGGTATTTTGTGATTTCCCGGACATCATAATCGTTAAAGAAGGGATCATGGCCAAATCTACTCGACCCAAATCGGCTTACGCCAAATCTACTCGACCCAAAACGGCTTACACCAAAGCGACTGGTGCCGAACGGGCTTAGACCAAATCTACTATTTGAAAACCGGGGATCGCTAAAAGCGCTATACGGATGAAAACCACTCCATCCAACCCGCGGGCGATAGAAACTATAATTGAAGAAAGGATCTGAAGCTCTAGGGCTTAGGTTCGGGCTTGCTCTGAGTTTACTATTCTTTTCCGTGTCTTTGTCTTCCAGCGTGAAATGGTCAAATCCACGTTCAAGAGCCAACTCGGCGGACCGATAAAGCAAATAATTTTCGACTGTCTCACGGTCGGTCAATGAATTACCACCAAATGTGACACGGGCCTTATTACTGGTTAGCATTGTTTGTGAGTAACCATCAAAACCACCTGGTTCTGATGCGGCTTGATAAGGGGTTGTTGTGGCACAAGCTGCAATCACAATCATGGACGCAGCGAGGGCCAAATGACGCAATTTTTTCATTACAGTCTCCTTTGGCTAGCTTAACTTTTATAGCGCTCCGTCCCTGAACGCCTACTGAAGATGTGGTTCATATATATAATAATTCAAGGGAAAGTCACTTCAAATCGCTGTGAAGCGTTTATGTTGCGTTAAGCTTGGGGATGTCTCCAGACTAAAATTCCCCAGACAAGGATAAACAAAGCCATGACACTTAACGTGACACCAATACCGATCCACTGACCTCCCAATCGAATTAAAAGGGCTGATAAAATCAACCATGGAACGAAAAAAATGAATGCTATTATAGCCTGACCTTTATCAACCGATTGGAGCGATATATGAGCCTGCCTTGCCGTATAAAATAATGGCCCGTAAGCCAAAGCCCCTAAACCGAAACAAAACGCTAATGCAAAAAGCAGATGCCAGATGCCCTGATCATTTTCAGCAAATCCGGCAAAAAACCATCCAGAGGCCAAAAGCGATAATACAGCTCCTAAAGACGCTAAGAATCGAATAAATTTTGTATATTTGTGAAACCCAGTTGTTTGTAAGGGTTGATTTTCCTCTGTGGCCACTGGCCGGATGATATTGTCCTGCTCAAGATCCATGAGGCATTTTAGACACATTGAGCAATTTTAACTGATTGCGTTGCCGCTCGATAATTTCAAACCTATAGCCATGATAAGAAAAAGTTTGCCCTTTTTCAGGAATAGTTTGGCTTTCATGAATAACGACGCCCGCAATAGTCACCGCTTCCTCATCGGGAAGGTCCCACTCCATAGCCCTGTTGAGATCACGAACAGGAATATCTCCTCTGACTTGGACAGCATTGTCTCCAAGGCGGGTCACCCCTTCAATCTCATCATCATGTTCGTCCTGAATATCGCCCACGATCTCTTCCAAGATATCTTCAAGGGTAATGACCCCCATAATGGCACCATACTCATCCACTGTGAGCGCAAAATGCTCATGCTTTTGCTGAAATGATCTGAGCTGTGCCAGCACCTGCGTCGTTTCCGGAACGAACCAAGCTTCTCGGGCTATTTTTTTGATGTTTAGATCGCTAAAATCACCCTCAGCCTTGGTCAGCGCTTTAAGAATATCTTTGGTATGTAAAACACCTATCACATTATCTTGGTCTTTTTCCCAAACGGGCAGACGTGTGTGACCACTGGCTAAAACCTCTTTGACGATTTGCCCCGCTGGCAGTCCCGCATCCACCATGGATAGATTTTTACGATGCACCATCACAGATTCAACCGTCAGATCGTCCAGATCAAGGACACCGATAATCTGATCCCGCTGGCGTTTTTCAACACCGCCTTCCATGTGATGCAGATCAACGGCGCCGCGTATTTCTTCCACGGCTGTCCAAGACGAACTATCCGCATTAACGCCAAAGGCGCGCAATACACCATTCACAATGGTTTGAATAACCGCAACAATTGGCGCGAAAATCGCCACCATATATGAGACCGGTCTGGCCAAATTAAGCGACGCTTTATCAGGCTGCGTTATGGCATAGGTTTTGGGAAGAACTTCAGCAAAAATAAGCACCAATGTCGTCATCACAGCCGTCGCGATAATGGTCGCCCAAAACCCTTCCCCAACGACAAATACCATGACCCCGGCCATCAGCGTTGAGGCCAAAATATTGACAAGATTATTACCTAGCAAAAGCGCCCCAATAAGACGTTCACGCGTTTCCAATAGACGCCCAGCGATCTGCCCCCTTATGTCACCCTTTTTCTCAGCCGATAACATCCTTGCGCGAGAAGCCGCCGTTAAAGCTGTTTCCGATCCTGAAAAAAACGCAGAAATGACAAGCAGCAAGAAAATAATAGCTATCTTACTTAAGCTGTCGGGATGGAATAATCGCTCAAACATCAGGCAAGGCTTTCTAGGTAGCTCATAATGGAGGCTTCGGACGTAGCTCTTTGAATAAAAGCTTCACCGATTTCTCTAGCTAAAATAAGTGTGATGCCGTCACCGTCATTTTTCTTGTCTTGGCGCATATGTTTCAACAAATGATCTGGATGTCCAGTCAAGCGTTTCATATCGCGAATGACTGGCATGTTAAGGCGTTTAAGATGTTTGTTCAGTAATTGACTTTGGCTTGGATCACAAAGGCCAGCATTCACACTAAACTCAAAAGCCATTTCCATCCCTGCACTTACCGCCTCTCCATGGAGCAGATCTCCATCGTAACCTGCTTCGGCCTCTAAGGCATGTCCAAAGGTATGTCCCAAATTTAGCAAGGCCCGGGCACCCTGTTCTATTTCGTCCATCTCCACTATGCGGGCTTTGGCTTTGCAGGATTGAGCGACGGCCTTGGCAAGGGCCCGTGGATTTAATGAGAGCACATCCCGACCATTTTCCTCAAGCCAGTTGAAAAACACCTTATCACCCAGAAGACCATATTTAAGGACTTCCGCATATCCGGCCTTAACTTCCCGATCTGGCAAGGATTTTAAGACACTCATATCGGCCATAACCAAGCGAGGTTGATAAAAAGCGCCAACCAAATTTTTCCCTTGCGGTACATTAATGGCCGTTTTTCCGCCGACTGAACTATCAACTTGCGCCAGTAACGTCGTTGGCACCTGAATAAACTGACAGCCGCGTTTATAAATGCTAGCCACAAATCCAGCGAGGTCGCCTATAACGCCACCGCCAAGAGCAATCACCGTGTCTTTTCTATCAAGGCCGGCATCCAGCAGGCTTGAGAGCACTTTTTGCAAACTCTCAAAGCTCTTTTGGGCTTCACCAGACGGACGGATTATCGAGACGCAATCAATACCAGATCCTTTTAAAGAGGCTTCAAACATCTTTCCATATAGCCCCCAAACCGTTTCATCAGAAATGATAGCCGCACGCCCTGAAGATAGATGCGGAGAAAGAATAGGACCCGCATTTTCAATAAGCCCTTCATCGATCAGTATGTCATAGCTACGATCATCAAGGTCAACAGTTACGGATTGTTTTGTCATGAACTTACTTTTTGCGAGGCAGAATAGGTCTGTAAAGCTCGCAATACACGATTAACCGTGTGGTAATGCGGTCCTTTAGCGATAGGTACAGTGATATGCGCCTTTGCATAAATAGGATAACGCTCATCCATCAACTCTTTCATCCGCGCGCGAGGATCAGGCACCTTTAGCAAAGGACGGGTATCTTGTCGGCTCACCCGTTCCATAATTGTGTCAAAATCACCCTTAAGCCAAACCGTGGTGGCCCGTGATAAAAGTATCTGTCGGGTCTCTTCTGGAATAAAGGCCCCGCCACCTGTTGCTAAGATTTTAGGTTCCCCATCCAAAAGGCGATCAATAACACGCCGTTCCCCGCCGCGAAATTGCGCCTCACCATGATCCCGAAAATATCCCGCAACAGTTCTGCCAGATGCTTTCTCTATCTCATGATCAGAATCGTAAAATGCCAGCTCCATTTTTTTGGCCAAGCGTCGCCCCACAGTGGTCTTGCCCACACCCATGAGTCCAATTAGGGCGATTGGGCCCGTGGGACGTTCCATATCTTTCATCGGCATGATGTGCCTTTTAATAACTTTTGCGATTTCACATAAGCATTGTGAAACTTTTTACTTAATATGAGGAAAAAAACATGTAGGCTCAAGCCTAGCTTGAAAAATTTTCGAGAGCGAGAGATGAAAAAACTAATATTAACGCTAAGTGTAATCTTAATTGTACTTTTGGGAATATCTTTTTGGCTATTATCTAGCAGCGCTCCGGGAAATGCACCGAGCCAAGAGAAAGTCATTGATCTTTCAGATAAATATTCGGGAAAATAAATGAAACACATAGCGCTGACATGTCTAACGCTTTTAATCGGCTCAAACGCTTTGGCGCAATCAATTGAAATTAATACGCTTGGACAAGCCCAATCATTTGATATTGGGGTCCTTGACAGTAGCAATGGTGGCTTGGATCAAACATTATGGAATGGAACAAGCGCGGAAAAAGCCACTTTTTTAATCGAGCAATTACCGACACATTCGCAAAACTCAGCCGCCAAAAAACTCGCTCAAGCAGCTTTACTTTCAAGCGGCGTACCCCCCATTTCAAATAATAGCGAAGCTATCGGGGATTTTAGAAAAGCCCGGCTCAAAGCCATTTTGTCTCAGGGCCATATGCATGCGGCCCAAACGATCGTGAGCCGCGAGCCGGATTTATCGACTGATTATGATTTACAGGCTGACATGGCTCTTCTGTCTGGAAATTATGAGCAAGCTTGTACAATATCTGATAGTATTGTCGAAGGACGCGCGGAACCGAACTGGGCCAAGCTCAGGGCCTTTTGTCATATTTTACGAGATGAAACTGCTGCAGCCGAGTTAACAACAGAGCTATTACAAAATAATGGACACAAGGATGATAATTTCTTTGCCCTCATGCGTCGTCTTCTGGACAGCTCAACAGACGCTCGATTGAACGATATTTCTGACGATCCACTGATTATTGCGCTGATGGACCAAAGCGCAACACCATGGCCAGCCAATCGCCCGCCCTACATCGTGACGGCCCGTCAAGCTTTAACGAATAGCGCCTCCCCTGAAGCCCGTCTGATTGCGTTATACAGCGCAGATCAAGCTCTATCCGATCAAGAAATGGATACAGTCTTACAAAGTCTGGCCGAGGCAAAAGACGATGATGCGGATATCTTAGCCGGCGGCGGTAGTGACTATGACTATGAATCAGCCGTGAAAGCCGAAACACCATCAGGCACGGGCCAACTTTACCTCCTGGCGCAAAACGGCTCATCCAATGATCAATCTAAAGCCATGACAGAGCTATTAAAACGTGCAGATAAAGCTGGCGCCTTTGATCGCTTCGTTACCCTCATGGCACCGCATATTCAAAGCCTCTCTGTCAAAGAACAAGTTTCATCCGATACTGACTTATATGTCCGAACTGCGATTTACCGATCCGATATAGCTACGCTTCAACAAATACACCAACTACTCGAAGACAAACCGAATTTACAGTCTCGGATCGCTTTAGCAACGGACGCTCTGGCTTATGGGTTTTTAGGTGGGGCTTTAGGCACAGATATAGAAACCCGCCTTGAGAAAGACGGTGCAACATATCTCAGAGCGGAACGGGACACTTTTATAGCATTGGCACTGGGCGCGAATTTGTCCGATAAGGCAGCGGAAAGTCTCTTCACGGCATCTCCCGAAGAAGAGGTCTCCCGACCTGTCGCGAAATTACGAGTTTTGGAACAGGCAGCTAAATCAGGCGCAAGAGCGGAAACCGCCTTGATCGCGGCGGATTTGCTTGCAAATTCAAAACTGGACAATAGCAGTTTTTATAAGGTCATTCGAGCCTTAAATGATACGGGCATGACCAGCTTTGCCGGGCAATTGGCTGCTATGGACTTTTGGGCATCTGAATGAATTCGGCACGAAGTATCGACGCTTTTCTGGACATGATGAGCGCCGAGCGCGCAGCATCAGATAATACGTTGGCCGCCTACCGCAAAGATTTAGAGCACTGGCAAACGGTTTAGGGGCTCAAGACTTACTCACTGCAGGACAGGGTCATCTTGAAGCCATCCTAGCTCGCTGGGCCAAGGCTGGACTTGCGCCATCAACAACTGCCCGAAAACTCTCTGCCGCCAAACAATATTTCGTATTCTTACAATCCGAAAATCTACGCTCCGATA
>CAZPLJ010000012.1:14295-52852 GCA_964587545.1 uncultured Caulobacterales bacterium
TCAAATCTACACGCATGTCTTGGATGAACGGATGAAATCTCTGGTCTATGAGATGCACCCTTTAGCAAAATCATAGTCTCAGGCATAAAAAAAGCCCACCAAAAGGCGGGCTTTTCAAACATTATAAATATTTTTTAGAAGTTGGCCGCGATACCGGCACCCGCCCAAAAAAGATCTCCCGACTGCGAGAAGTTTGGATCGATGTCAAAAAAGCCATCCGCATCCGTTATCAAATCGCTACCACCTACGAAGCCAAGATTGTCTTCGGAGTTAAGCGAGTAATTGACACCAACATATCCGCTGACTGCACCACCGATTGGGAAACCGATTGATGCGGAACCGGTTGCCCACTCATAAGAGCCACCGCTAACATCGACAAGACCGCCCGTAAGACCAAGGTCTAATGATACAGAATCGGATAATCCAACACTATGTCCGATAGAGCCTTCGAGCGTCAGGGCCTCAAGCGTAAGGTCATAATAAGCATAAACAGATGGAGAAAGGACGCTATCTAGTGATAGACCACCATATACTTCATAACTGCCGGCATCATCTGACAAAAAACCACCGGTTTGAGGAAAATAATAATAGGTAATGCCGACATCTGCGCTGAGCGAGTCTGAAAGACCGAAACCATAGCCTGCATAAAAGTCAATTTCATCGCCACCCAGAGCAGACGCTGTACCGAGAGGTGTAGAACCCCAAACGCCAACATATGCGTCACCAACTGCCAACTCTATACCGGGCTGCAATGCAGCGCCCGCAAAAGACACACCACGGAAAACATAATCCGTAACATAATCAAGTGAAGCTGACCCAGATACATCACCAGCAGACGCCGTCATTGGGGCGAACATAGCTGTGGCTGCGCAAGCTGCGACAAGTAATTTTTTCATTTTTATCTCCCTTTGAGCAATCCCGGTGATCGCTTTCAAATATGAGCTGACATTTAGGCCTTCGAAAGCGTGCGGTCATGCGGAATGGGGGGCTAGCTCTCCGCTAGCGCTTCTACGATGAAAAATTTGTCTTTTGAAAAATCTTACGAACAATTTTTGTTCAAATCGGGCTATTAAACTCCAAATTAGCCCATAAAACGCAACTTTTAGCCCCTATTCCACCTCTCGTAATGCATTGGCTTGGCAAAACATGTGACATAAATACCACAATCCGTGCAAAATAAAGAACTTAAAAGACCAGACACGAACTGAAATTGTAAAATAATGGAATTTTCGAGACTCAGCTCTTACCGCAACAATGCTTGACTTTAAGACCCGATCCACAGGGACAGGGGCTGTTACGGGATACAGCTTGTAATTCCTCTGGCGTTGCTTTTCGTCGAGGCGCGGCGCCTGCCCCGGTTACCGAGTCCATAGGCGCACGACTCGTCATAGCCGGTTGCGCTGCAGCCATTTGCGTTTGATGCGCAGCTTGTTGCATCTGCGTCTGTTGACGTTGCATTTGCGCATTAATCAAAAGACGGCTCATAGCTTTGGTAACGCCTTCACGTAGGTCGGTGAGCAACTTATCAAACAAGGTGAAAGCCTCAGATTTATACTCATTTAACGGATCGCGCTGACCATAACCTCTTAATCCAATAACATTCTTCAACGCGTCCAAATGCTGCAAATGTTCCCGCCAATTGGTATCGATCACCTGCAATAACACTTGTTTTTCAGCCCGTTGAATTTCACCTCTATCGATGCCACCGGACAGCTGAACAAAAGCTTCATCTGTGGTTTGTTTCATACGGGCCAACATTTCCTCATCCGCAATTCCTTCTTCCGCTGCCCAATCTGAAAAGGGCAACTCCATCGCGAGGACTTCTTTGGTTTTTTCCGTCAAACCATCAATATCCCATTGCTCGGCATAGGCTTTCTTGGGGACATAGGTTTCCATGAGGTCTTCACAGACTTGATGACGGAAATCCTCAACGACATCCGAGACATCATCGTCCGTCATAAATTCCATGCGTTGTTCGAAAATCGTTTTACGTTGATCATTCATAACATCATCATATTTCAGAAGGTTTTTCCGGATATCGAAGTTACGAGTTTCAACACGTACTTGCGCGCGTTCCACAGCTTTGGTCATGAACCGGTTGGTCAGGCTTTCGCCCTCTTCCCAACCCATGGTTCCCATCATATTTTTCAGGCGGTCACCGCCAAAAATCCGCATAAGGTCATCTTCCGTGGATAAATAAAATTTGGACCGACCCGGATCACCTTGACGTCCTGTCCGACCTCTAAGCTGATTATCAATACGTCGACTTTCGTGACGTTCCGTGCCTAGGACATATAAGCCGCCTGCCTTGAGAGCCTGTTCCTTTAGCGCGGTCACTTCCGCACTTATGGTTTCCGCCCGGCTGGCATGAACCCCGTCAGCAATTTCCTGTTTCATATCATTCTGAAACCTAGATCGAAGTTGCGTATCAACTTGGTGAGCAATTTGTTGCCGCAAAAGCTCATGCTCGGCAACGTTCACTTGATCTTTATTGGCTTGGAATAGCTGCTCAGCTTCTATTTTCATCTGTTCAATAAGGGCAGGCATACGCTGCTCTAATATTTCATTTTCTAGACGCATGTCGGGATTACCGCCGAGCTGAATATCAGTACCACGTCCAGCCATATTCGTCGCAATCGTGACCGTACCCGGCACACCCGCCTGCGCCACAATCTCGGCTTCCTGCTCGTGGAAACGTGCATTTAGCACCTGATGCGGAATTCCCCGTTCAGTTAGAAAGTTCGATAAAGCTTCGGATTTTTCAATCGAAACTGTACCGACCAACATGGGTTGGCCTTTTGCCTGACATATTTGAATTTCCGAAACAATCGCGTTGAACTTTTCGCGTTCTGTCCGATAAATTTCATCATCTTCATCAATCCGTTGGATCGGTCTATTGGTCGGAATTTCAAGCACATTGAGGCCATAAATATCCATAAATTCAGACGCTTCGGTTACAGCCGTACCGGTCATGCCAGAAAGTTTGTCATAAAGCCGGAAATAATTTTGTAATGTAACAGAGGCCAATGTCACATTTTCAGGAAGAATATCGACGCCTTCCTTAGCTTCGATCGCTTGATGCAATCCTTGTGAAAGACGTCGTCCATCCATGAGACGGCCTGTAAATTCATCAACGAGAACGACTTTACCATCTTTGACAATATAATTCTTATCAATGATCTGAGTTTTATGGGCCACAAGAGCCTGGTTGATATGATGAACGACTTGAACGTTTTCGACATCATAAAGGCTCTCGCCTTGCAATAGGCCGCGTTCGCGCAATAAATTTTCGATTTGTTCATTGCCAGCCTCATTAAAGCTGGCGGATCGCGCCTTCTCGTCAATATCATATCCTTCTGGATCGATGAGTGGAATGAGCTGATCTACCGTACGGTAAAGCTCAGACTTATCATCAGTCGGGCCAGAAATAATCAAAGGCGTCCGAGCTTCATCAATCAAGATTGAGTCAATTTCATCAATAATCGCATAGGTATGGCTACGCTGGGACATTTCCTGTACAGAATATTTCATATTATCGCGAAGATAATCAAATCCGAACTCGTTATTCGTCCCATAGGTAATATCGCAATTATAGGCTTCCTGCCGCCCAGGCTCATAGGCTTCATAATTATTGATACAGTCAACGGTCAGACCAAGAAAATTATAAACTTGTCCCATCCATTCGGCATCCCGGCGCGCAAGATAGTCATTAACCGTCACGATATGAACGCCTTCGCCAGTTAAGGCATTCAAATAGGCCGCCAGAGTCGATACAAGCGTTTTACCCTCACCTGTGCGCATTTCGGCAATCTCACCTCGGTGGAGTGTAATTCCCCCGATTAATTGAACATCATAATGGCGTTGACCTAAGGTTCTTTTGGCCGCTTCCCGTACGGTTGCGAAGGCTTCTGGCAACAAGTCATCTAAACTTACTCCCTCTTGAACCTGCTTTTTATACTCATCAGTTTTTAGGCGAAGCTGATCATCGGTCAACTTTTCAAAGTCAGGCTCAAGACCGTTAATTTTTGCCACTAATGGGCGTAATTTTTTTAGCTTTCGGTCATTTTCAGTCCCGAAAATTTTTTGGGCGATTCCTAACATCGGAACTCCTAAGGGCTTTAGCGTTATGCACTAAATATGTTCTTTGGCGTGACTTAGTGATGGTGTTACCTTAAGTCAATGAATCGGGCTGATAAGAACACGATAAAATTTAAGTTATATGAGCACAAAAGCTAACATAAATAGACGAATTGTATTGGGTGTAGTCGCCGCAGGCGTAATTGCCTTGGTCTCTACAGCATGGTTTGGCAATCGCCCGGCACCTGACGCAAATGAAATTAAATTGAATATCACAGTACCTCCGGTAATATTGGTCAATGATAGCCCAATCTATGATACAGATGTGCAGTATCAGGCCCAAGCGGCCGATATGATCGATATCGGGGAAAATCTGCAAAAAAATAATCCCAATTACCAAATTATTCTAGATGAACTCGTTGACCAACGCCTTTTGGCACTCGCCGCCAAATCCCAAGGCCTAGAACAACGAGATAGCTCCAAAAGGCGCCTGTCATTGGCTCGCGAACGTATCCTGGGGGATATTTTAATCGAAGAACAGTTAAATACAGTCATGACGGATGACTACCTAAAGCAGTTATATGATGCGCAAAATGCGCTAAGAGCTGGCCGGACTGAAGTGCGGGCACGGCAAATAATACTCACCGATGAGGAATCGGCCAATAATATCGTGGCCCGTTTAGAAAAAGGCGAACCCTTTGGATCATTGGCGGCTGCCTATTCGCTTGATCGAGTAAGCCGCGACAAGGGGGGGGATATGGGTTATTTCGCGAAAGATATGCTAGATCAAACGCTAACCAATATCGCCTTTAGTTCACCAAAAGGTGAGATTAAAGGTCCATTTGAAACTCAAGCCGGATGGCATGTTCTGGAAGTCACGGGGCGTCGAAATACACCCATCCCTGATTTCGAAGATGTCAAAAAGGATCTCGAGAGTTTTACCAGAGCCTCTGAAGTTCAAAATTTGATATCCTCTTTGCGAAATCAGGCAACAATTACGGCAATACCCTATGACAAATAATATTTCCCCGTTTGCACCTAAAGGATTTCCTTATTTACCGCCCATAAAAGGCATTGAACTGGCGGTTGCTGAAGCCGGCATAAAATATAAGGCCCGAACCGATCTCTTGGTGATAAAATGCTCTGCCGGAACTGAAATTGCTGGCGTTTTTACAAAAAACAAGGCACCGGGAAGTCCCGTCGTTTGGTCACGCAAAGCGCTCGAATATCCTGTTTCATCCCAAGACCCGCGTTTGATTGTTATTAATTCGGGCACAGCCAATGTTTTTTGCGGTGCCAAAGGCAAAGCCGCCGTGCTTGAGACCGCACAAGGTGCAGCTAAAAATTTTGGAGGCAAAGTTGAAAATGTGTTTCTGTCTTCAACGGGTGTTATCGGTCAACCGCTAGATGCCTCAAAAATTACCCGATGTTTTACGGAAATGTCATTATCGGAAGACTTATGGGAATCTGCAGCGCGCGCCATCATGACAACTGATACATTTGCAAAAGGGTCGACGATCGAAACAACAATTCAAGGTAAAGCCGTTCGTATCAACGGTATTGCCAAAGGATCGGGTATGATCGCTCCCGATATGGCCACAATGCTATCTTATATTTTTACAGATGCAAAAATTGGTAAGTCCGCCCTACAGAGGATTTTGAGTGACATTTCCAACACCACCTTTAACGCCATAACGGTTGATAGCGATACGTCGACCTCGGATACGGTTTTACTTGGGGCGAGTGGAAAAGCGGAAAACCCCCTCATAACGAATGCCGATGATCCGGCTATGGATGAGTTCAAATCCGCTTTACACACGCTTATGCTGGATTTGGCACAGCAAATTATCAAAGACGGCGAAGGCGCGTCAAAGTTTATAACGGTCAAGGTAACACGTGCCGTAAGCGATGAAAGCGCTAAAAATATAGCCATGAGCATTGCCAATTCGCCGCTTGTTAAAACAGCTATTGCGGGTGAAGATGCCAACTGGGGTCGTATAGTTATGGCCGTTGGTAAAGCAGGTGAACCCGCCGATCGAGACAAATTAACGATAAAAATGGGACCACACCTGCTAGCAAAAAACGGGTCGCCCTCTCCCAGCTACACCGAAAAAGACGGATCCGCCTATATGCGTGAACCATATATAGACATATCTGTCGATTTAGGGTTAGCCAATGGTGAATTCACGGTATGGACCTGCGACCTTACGCATCGCTATATAGAGATTAACGCGGACTATAGAAGTTAACCATTATTTCTCAGCTTATTTTAAGGTTTTGCTAGTATGTTAGACAGGAATTTGTTGCTTGTAGCAGCCTGTGCACTCATCGATCCCGATGGACGCATTTTGGTTTGTCAAAGACCAAGCGGCAAAAGTCACGCGGGGCTGTGGGAGTTTCCGGGTGGCAAGATTGAGAAAGGGGAGCGGCCTGAGGACACAATTGTTCGTGAGCTTCGCGAAGAGCTGGGGATAGAGCCGTGTGAGCGCTGTCTTGAACCTTTTAGCTTTGCAAGCCACATTTACGACGATTTTGACCTTCTAATGCCGTTATTTCTTTGTCGACAGTGGGACGGCTTTGTTCGACCCGCTGAGGGACAGGCGACCCGTTGGGTTTTTCCTGACCGTCTAGTGGAACTGGAATTCGTACCTGCGGACATACCGTTGGCGCGAGAAATAGGAGCCCGACTTCCAAAAGGACGTCGGTTTGTAAAATGAGAAAATTGCTACAGGCATACCTAGCGGATGAATCGGGCGCGACGGCAATTGAGTATGGTATAATTGCCGCTTTGGTTGGGTTAGGCATGATCGCCGGACTCAATGCATTAGGCGGCGATAATGGAGGCGCTTGGATCGGCCTTTCCGATGATGTCAAGGAGGCAATGAATGAAGAATAGATCAATTATCCTTCTTTAAAAAAGTTGCAAGACTTACCTCTGCTGATCCGGGTTTAAGTGGCTTTTGTTGGCTTTCGTGCGGAGACCAGCCACTCATCCATAAAATCTCAAATGTGACACTGATCGGATCGTTCGAGTCAAATAACTCCTTATAATACGTCCGAGGCAATGGTGTCGTGTCCCGTCCATATAAACAATTCCCTTCCCCCATGTCTCGAATATCGGACACAAGTTTGCCCAATTGACTATAATCAATCGTAAGCCGGTCCACATCTATAACAGGCAGAGAATATCCCGCGCGCTGCAATATAGACCCAATCTGACTATGCGTCGCAAAAGGGACGATACGCGGGGTGTAACCTCCTAAAAATTTTTCATCATTAGCGAGACAAATATTTCTTAATTCCGAGAGCGTTTCCCCGCCAAACATAGACCCTAAAAATAATCCATCCGGCTCCAGCATATGATGTAACCTGATCAGTTCTCCCGGAACATCATTTATACTGTGGAGGTTTAGTATGGATATGATGAGGTCATATTTGCCAGGCATTATTTCCGAATGATGACCAACTATCTCAACTTGCTGTGGGTATTTATCGGGCGTCAAAGTCGCTCTAAACTGATCCAAAAACTCGGGCTGCGCTATTATTAAAGCTTTTTGGAATTTCCGGTTTATATCAAGCAATCTATCGGCGGCATCTTCGGCGCATCGCAAAATGAAAAAAGACTTTCCGCGTCGCTGCGCCCTCTCCTTTCGCAGCCTCACAAGCCTTTCATCAAATATCTTGGGTGGGGAGCCTTGGGTTTGTGTCATGCTTAGGCTATGCTCTTTTCAAAGAAGAAAAGAAAGCCCTCGGTGAAAGCATATATTTCCAAATCGCTCACAGGTCTTATTGATCTGATATTGCCGCCACAATCTTTGCTAACCGGGGATCTCTTAGACGGAAAAATTGAAGGTGATCTCTGGGGGAACATAACATTCTTGGATGAGCCTTGTTGTTATGCCTGCGGTCTTCCTTTTGAATATGATGTCGGTTCCGAAAGCTTATGTGGCGATTGTAGCACAAAACATCCGGCTTATAATCGCGCAAGAGCCGCCTTTATATATGATGACAACAGCCGGAAACTTGTTCTATCTTTCAAACATGGGGGCCGCACCGAAGGGCTCTACATGTTCACCCAACATATGCGCCGCGCGGGTCGGAGCTTTTGGACAGATGCCGATTATATTATCCCCGTACCGTTACATTCTTCACGTTTAATAAAACGCCGCTTTAATCAATCCGCACTTTTAGCAAAGTCCATTGCCAAACACGTAGGCGTAGAGTTCGCCGCCGATATATTATTTCGAACGCGTGCCACTGAAAGTCAGGGTGGCAAAAGCCCGAAAGGACGAGCTAGGAATGTTCGAGGTGCCTTTGCAGTTAAAGAACAGCAACAGATTAAAGATAAACATATTGTGTTGATAGATGATGTCATGACGACCGGTGCGACCTTGCAATCTTGTGCGCGGACTTTAAAACGTGCCGGTGCATCCCATATAGATGTCGTGACATTAACCAGAACCGTCAGAGAGCAAAGTATAAACCATGCCTAAGATTGAAATGTATACTAAAGCTATGTGCCCTTTTTGCATTCGGGCCAAACAGCTCCTAAAACGAAAAGGCGTGGAGGTTATCGATATCCCAGCCTGGATGGATAAAGCCAAACGTCGCGAAATGAATGAACGATCCGGTGGTCGAAACACCTTCCCGCAAATTTTTATTAACGGAAAACATGTTGGCGGCTGTGACGATTTACATGCGCTGGATGCCAGAGGCGGTTTAGACCCTCTTCTCGCTGGCTAATGAAAACCGCCTGTATACAGCTGTGTTCAGGCACAGATATAAAATCCAACCTTGATCAAGCATCAGACCTGATCAAACAAGCGACCGCAGATGGTGCCAAGCTTATCCTAACGCCTGAAATGACCCATCTCATGCAGCGCAAACCTAATAGCCTGTTTGACGCGATAAAAGACGAAGGCCAAGACCTCGGCGTTAAACATTTTTCAAATCTAGCAAAAGAACTCTCTGTAAATCTCATAATTGGGTCATTAGCTATCAAAACAGGAGAGCGGCGGGCCGCTAATCGAAGCTATGTCTTTTCACCCAAGGGGGACATTCTCGCACGCTATGACAAAATACATTTATTTGATGTGACATTATCAAAAAAGCAGATCTACCGGGAAAGCAATGTATATGACGGCGGAAAACAGGCCGTGATCGCCAATATTGAGAATTTCGCTGTGGGATTGTCTATCTGCTATGATGTACGTTTCGCAGGTCTTTACAGAAATTATGCTAAAGCCGGAGCGCATATACTGACGATACCTGCGGCGTTTACTGTGCCTACAGGCCGCGCCCATTGGGAAACATTACTACGCGCCCGGGCCATTGAAACGGGGAGTTACGTCTTAGCCGCAGCTCAGGGCGGTCACCACGCCGATGGTCGCGAAACTTGGGGACATTCTATGATCATAAATCCGTGGGGAGACATTTTATCAGCCATCCCCAATAATCAACCCGGCTATATTATAACTGACCTCGATTTGGAAAATGTTCATAATGCGCGCACTAAAATACCGGCTTGGCAATTGGAGCAAGATTACAGCCTATGATCCACTATGATCTAAAATGTAAGCATGACCACATCTTTGAGGTCTGGTTTTCAAAATCATCTGATTTTGATGAGCAAGCCCCCAAAGGTCTTATTTCCTGCCCGACTTGCGGATCAACCAAAGTCGAAAAAGCGATCATGGCGCCTAATGTCTCAACGTCGCGCAAAAAAGAAAAGATCGCCAAAGATCAAGTCAAAGCTATGTCAGTGATGAATGCGGCGGCCGAGAAAATCCGCAAGGAAATTGAGGATAATTGCGATTATGTCGGTGATAAATTTGCCGATGAAGCCCGCGCTATTCATTACGGCGAAAAACCCGATCGCGGTATTTACGGGAAAGCCACACCCAAAGACGTAGCCGAGTTGAACTCCGAAGGTGTGGATATTGCTCCCCTGCCCGACATCATAGCACCCAAGCCCAAGCGGGACGTCAATTAATTTTGCGCTCTTTGAGGATAGACGACCTCAGCATAAATCCGGCTATCAGATAACAGAGACCGGCGGCTGATAATGTTATAGCGCCGATGAACATGCCGACATGCGAAAAGACGATTAACGCATCAATCAGTATCCAAACACCAAAAGCAATTAACATAGCCGCGCAGGCGCGAGAGCGGTAAAAGGAACAGCCAAATGCTAAACAAGCTATCAAAAGCCAATGAATAGACGGCATCACCCACATGGCTGATAATGCATCTCTCAAAAATGCCATTTCGATTTTACCCGTGGCGTCTTTGACAAGCTGCAATCCCGTCATGTGCAGACCTGCAGTGACGAGTAAAGTCAAAGAACCAAGCGCTGTGAGAATTCGGGTCATATTTATTTCTTTGCGACTGTGACATAGTTTATAGACAGATCATCCGAGAAAGACCAGTTCTCTGTGATCGGATTTAAGCTCATGCCAATAGATGGCTCAGTTGCAAGACCGGCTTCTTTTAACCAGCTATGTAGGTCTTTAGGTTTGACAAGCTTCTCATATTGATGCGTACCGCGCGGCAACCATCGCAAGATATATTCAGCCCCAACAATAGCAAAGGCAAAGGCCTTAAATGAGCGATTAATCGTCGAGCAAATCATAAGCCCGCCCTCTCTAACCATATTGGCGCAATCTGTGATAAATTCAGGCGGGTTAGCCACATGCTCGATGACTTCCATATTGAGCACCGCGTCATAAGGTTGCTCCTTTGAGCTCACTAATTGCTCAATCGTGCCATAGCGATAATCTATTTCCAAACCCATTTGTTGGGCATGTGTTTTGGCCGTCTTTAGGTTTTTTTCTAATGCATCCACACCGGTTACCTTCGCGCCCAAGCGGGTCATAGGTTCACATAAAAGCCCGCCCCCACAACCAATATCCAAAAGCCTTAGTCCTTTTAAAGGTAACTCCGCATCCGGATCGCGGTGGAAATGTTCACATAATGTCTCTTTGATAAAGCCAATACGAAAGGCATTCATAATATGGAGAGGCTTGAATTTGCCGGACGGGTTCCACCAATCCGCAGCCATGCGGGCAAAGCTCTCCATCTCTTTAGGATCTACAGAGACAGACGCAATATGATCGGGCGCAGTTTCAGAATAAGCCATAAGTTAGTCTATAGGCTAACCCGGTTTCAAGGCGAATAGCGCCAATGGTCACATAGAGCTTTACCTATGTGGGTCCACTATGTGGCAAGCATGCTTTTGAGATAAGTCATTTTCAAAGAAGTCATCGCGCTCAAGATTAATCCAGAATAGATTGTCTTCATAGCCAACGGTAAAGAGGAATTCTTCGTCGCCCTGTTTCACACATTGGGTCCAGCTATTGGGCTTTGCAAAGAAACCTGATGCCGCTTGCCGATTAACAGCTTTCCAATCATCATCTCTATCAATGAAGTTTGTCTTGAAATCGGACGGTGTCATATCAGCCTGCTTCATCCGAATTTCACAGGCCTTCCCCGGATGATTTTGAGACGGATGACCCCAATAAAGGTGAGCCGATAGTCGATTATCTGTTTCAAAAACAAATTCATCAGTCTGCGTGGGAAGGGATATATATTGGGGTTTGGTTAGGAAGGGTCCCATGATCTCACCAATAAGAGGCACCATAACTTTACCATGTCTGTTTTTGGGTAGGCTCTTAACATCATAGGACTGAGGTCGCCATGCGTCTCTGGCAGGCTCAATTTCATACCGTTTGTTTTCTTTGGCTGTGAATTCAAGACCGAAATTCTGTTGCTTGAGATAATCTTCGAAATGTGCCCGGTCCTCAGCCCGTGTCAATTTCGTTTTATGCAATACAAATGGCATGCACACAGTTTCAAATTTATTCACGGTCAAGGCGAGATCGGCATTTGACACATCCGCCTTGAAGATATTTGAATCTGGCTGCTCGATAGCCATGGCACCAGATACAGACAGGCCGGACATAAATGATAGTGTGAGGATCTTAGAAAATAACCGCATAGGCTGTATTATATGCAATTCTATACCTGACGCAAATAAGCCTTGCAGTGCGTCTTGAAACGGAAACCCGTTTACATTTTGGTTTTTATCCGTAAAAGGCCCGCTGGTTTAATCTAAGGATGGGAAATGGCGCGTATCGTCATGAAATTTGGGGGCACCTCTGTCGGCGACCTAGATCGTATTCGGCGCGTGGCACGTATCGTTGCCCGTGAGGCGGACGCGGGGAATGAAGTCGCGGTTGTTGTTTCAGCCATGTCCGGCGAAACCAATAAGCTCATTGCGCTCGCTGATGATCTGTCGTCCGATAGCGATAAGGGCGGGTCTCTGGATGATGAATATGATGTCATTGCCGCCACAGGTGAACAAGTTACGACCGGGCTTTTATCTATTGCACTGCGGCGCCTCGGCGTAAAAGCCCGCTCCTGGCAAGGTTGGCAATTACCACTACGCACAGACGATGCGCATTCCAAAGCCCGTATCGACGCGATTGAAACTGATGCCATAAATTCTTCGCTAAAAGATGGTTGCGTTGCCGTCTGCGCGGGCTTCCAAGGCATCGCCCCAACGGGCCGTATTTCGACATTGGGACGGGGGGGATCAGATACGTCCGCCGTTGCTCTGGCCGTTGCGCTTAAAGCCGATCGCTGTGATATCTACACAGACGTGGACGGAATTTACACAACAGACCCCCGTATCGTCCCGGCGGCCAGCCGCTTAAACCGTATTGCCTTTGAGGAGATGCTGGAGCTTGCATCACTCGGCGCCAAAGTTTTACAGGTTCGCTCAGTCGAACTTGCGATGAATAATAATCTACCCCTTCGGGTCCTAACAAGTTTTAACGAAAACCCGGATGAAAATCCCGGAACCCTAGTCTGTGAGGAAGACGCTATGATGGAAGAACGCGTGGTCAGTGGCGTGGCCTATTCAAGAGATGAAGCCCGCATCACGCTGGTGCATTTAACCGATGAACCGGGCGTGGTCGCTCGAGTCTGTAAGGTGATGGCGGAAGCTAACATTATTGTTGATATGATCGTGCAAGGGCGCGCCTCAACTTCAAACGTAGCCAATTTGACTTTTACCGTTGGGAAACGTGACGTCGAAAAAACCCTTAAGGCTCTTGATCAAAACCAAAAAGAAATTGGGTTTGAATCTTACAAACATGATGACAATGTCTCTAAAGTGTCCATTGTCGGGATCGGCATGCGGTCCCACTCTGGTGTCGCGCAAACAATGTTTGAGGCTTTAGCTGAGCGGAACATTAATGTTGAAGTTATCGCCACATCCGAAATTAAAATTTCTGTCTTGATCGATTCTGAATATACAGAACTGGCTGTTCGCGCCCTACACAGCGCCTTTGAGCTGGAGACAGCTTAGTTATATTTTGTGCTAGCTTGTAAAAATATGTTACAAGCCTTTGGAATAGGAGATGCCACGCGATTAAAATGATGAATGTAGATCGATGGAATTCTCTTATGAAAAGTTGGAATTTTTCTTCCAACGGGAAAACCTTCGAACACCTTATTGATCATCACCGCGAACCGCATCGACATTATCACACAGATCAACACATTAGTGCCTGTCTAAAGCATTTAGATGAAATTCAAGATCAACTTGAAAAACCTCATGAAGTGGAGCTCGCTCTCTGGTTTCATGACGCGATATATCAGCCCTTTTCGTCCACCAATGAGGAAGATAGTGCCAAATGGGCCGCCAAGTTTTTAGAGCAAAATAATGCCAACAAAGATATTATTGATCGGGTGGAAAATCTAATTTTGATCACCAAGCATGACGGCAAACCACATGGAAATGACGAAGAAATTTTAGTAGACATAGATTTATCAATTCTGGGTGCCCCAACTCACATTTACGATCAATTCGAAGAGAACGTCCAAAAAGAATATGAGAAAGTCCCAAAATTTATTTTCCGGCGGGAACGTAGAAAAATCTTGCGCGGTTTTTTGAAAAAAGAAAGACTTTATAACCACCCACATTTTTTCGAAAAGCTGGAAACCCAAGCCAAAGCAAATTTAAAACGAGCGATTGCCGCTCTTTAACTCTTGAACTATGGCCGGTTAGGCCGCTTTCTCTATGCGGGCTGGCACAAATTTATGCCACGGGTACCAGCGAAGAAGTCTTTTTATCTGATGTGTTTCGTTCACTCATTTCCCAAGCCAGCATGTTATCAAATGTCGACCTCTCTGGCTAGCAGGGGAAAATGATCATCATCCAGATAGATTTTATAGAGCGGGATAACCCGTCCAGCGCTTTACTGTCTTCATCACAAGGCTTGACTGAATACGGCTGACATGGGGCAAGGCTGCAATCGTGCGTCGATATAGGCGTTCATATTCAGCCGTGTTAGGCGCCGCCACCTTAATCAAATAATCCGCCTGACCCGTTACAAGATGACATTCCAAAACTTCTGGTCTGGCTAAGGCCGCTTTTTCAAAAGCCGATAAGATCGTTTCGCTTTGTCCCTCTAAGGTGACTTCAACATAGAAGGTCATTCCAAACCCTAATTTTTCACCATTTAAGCGGGCCGCATAACGCTCAATGAGGCCGCGCTCTTCCAATAGGCCAATACGGCGATGGCAGGCCGATGTAGACAGACCAACCTTCTCTCCAATCGCCGCTGAGGTTTGACGAGAATTCATCTGTAATTCGTGAAGAATTTTTCTATCAATTTCTGATACTTTCATAATATTTATTACTATATTAAATAATTTAGGAAATATAACTAAAATATATTACAAATACGAGAATAAAAATAAAAATTGCGACAGAAGTTAGGATAAATAGTTATCAAATGAAACTTTATGGAGCGTACCATGCGTATCGGTGTCCCAACAGAAATTAAGCCTCAAGAATATCGGGTCGGTCTGACACCCGAGTCAGTCGCGGAACTTGTCTATGATGGCCAGGAAGTCTGGGTGCAATCCGGAGCTGGGGCCGGGATTGGCGCAGACGACACTCAATATGAGCAAGCGGGCGCGGTGATAAAGCCAGACGCAGCCAGCCTGTTTGAGCATTGCGAGATGATAATCAAGGTCAAGGAACCTCAAAAAAACGAACGCGCCATGCTTCGCCCCGGGCAAATCCTCTATACATATTTACATCTCGCACCTGACGCGCCGCAAACCGAAGATCTGATTAAAAGCGGAGCCGTGTGTATCGCCTATGAAACCGTCACAGACGAGACAGGCGAATTGCCTCTACTTAAGCCCATGAGCCAAGTGGCGGGGCGTCTCGCACCGCAAGTCGGAGCCGCTGCCCTGATGAAACAAGGCGGCGGTCGCGGGGTCTTGCTTGGCGGTGTGCCCGGAGTGTCTTCCGGTAAGGTCGTGATTATTGGCGGCGGCGACGTGGGTTATAACGCAGCCCTCATGGCAATTGGCCAACAAGCCGATGTCACAATCCTCGAGCGCTCCAATAAGGTCATGGAAAATCTTTCTTATGAATTTGGCGTTACGGCCAATGTCCGCCGCTCGACACCCCCGGTATTAAAAGAACTTATCCAAGAAGCCGACATGGTTATTGGCGCGGTACTAATACCGGGCGCGGCTGCTCCCAAACTGATTACACGAGACATGCTGGGTTTGATGAAAGAAGGATCAGTTTTAGTTGATGTAGCGATTGATCAAGGCGGATGTTTTGAGACCTCAAAGCCGACAACCCACGCCAAGCCGACATATATCGTCGACGGTATTGTCCATTATTGTGTCGCCAATATGCCGGGCGGCGTGGCGCGTACCTCGACCTATGCCTTAAATGCGGCCACCCTTTATCACGCCAAACGGCTTGCGCGTTTGGGATGGAAAGAGGCCATGCGGCAAGACCCGCATCTCTTAAATGGTTTGAACGTATGTGAGGGCAAATTGACCTATGAGGCTGTGGCTAAGGCGCAAGGTCTGGAATGGGTTGAGCCGTCAAGCTTAATTAGTTAGCTCTACGCCACTTTATCGATCGCGCGCTTAACGCCTTCCATAGCCGAGCTAAGCTCGTCAGGCTTAGCATTTAGGAAAGGCGAAAACTGGATAATGTCCCCGCCATTTCGGACAAGGACATTCTCATCCCAAAAACAGTGTTTATGCACGTCAAAGCCGCGTTCGCCTGGGGCGTCTTTGCGACCATGCAATTCAATCGCCCCCATCATGCCGTAATTACGAACGTCTTTAACTTTTTCATGTCCGGCCATACTATGGAGTAACTCTTCCAAATGTGGTGTCAGAGCTCGCGATTGCTCAAAAATGCCTTCCTCATCATAAACATCCAATGACGCCATCGCGGCAGCGACCGCAACAGGATGCCCAGAATATGTATAGCCGTGAAAAAACTCGATAGATGTTTTCGAGGCGCTCATGAAAGTGTCATATATGTTTTCATGCACTAAGACAGCACCCATCGGAATAACGCCGTTGGTCAGTCCCTTAGCCGTGGTAATAATATCCGGGATAACGCCAAAATGTTCGGCTGCAAAAGCGTGGCCCACACGTCCAAAAGCCGTAATAACTTCATCGAAAATAAGTAAAATACCGTGCTTGGTACAAATATCACGAAGACTCTTTAAGTAACCAACGGGCGGCGGCAAAACACCCGTTGATCCACCCACTGGCTCAATAATAACGGCCGCAATATTCTCGCCGCCATGTAACGTACATAATCGTTCAAGATCTTCAGCCAGATGTGCGCCCCATTTAGGCAGGCCGCGGCTAAAGGCATTTTCCGACAGGTTAAACGTATGACGGATATGATCCACACCGGGTATCAAACAGGCACTAAACATGTTTCGATTTTTACCCATGCCACCAACGGAGAGGCCGCCAAAATTCACGCCGTGATAACCTCGTTCTCGGCCAATAAGTCGCGTGCGCATCGGCTCACCATTATATCGATGAAAGGCCAACGCAATTTTTAGGGCGGTATCAGCAGATTCAGATCCCGAATTTGTAAAAAATGCATGTTTGAACGGCTTTGGCGCTACTGCGCATAATCTTTCCGCCATTTCAAAAGTTTCAGGAGTCCCAATCTGAAAAGTAATTCCATAATCCATTTTGGCAACTTGCTTTTGGACCGCTTCAACAATTTTGGGATGGCAATGACCGACATTTGTCGTCCAAAGGCCGGAGAAAAAATCATAAATTTTACGACCATCCTCGGACATATAATAATGACCTTTGGCCGAGGAAATCATGCGAGGTTGCTCTCTGAAATCCTTAGCGGCTGAAAAAGGCATCCAAAAAGATTTTAAGCGGTCATTGCTTGCTTGAATAGTCATCTTCAGCCTTTCGGTATTTAAAGTCTCAACCCTATCGAATTAACTCTATCGAAATTCGGCAGTTATTGCTAGCTCATGAATATGATCGCTATCTCCGAGTATTTATGACTGAGACTGTCTATCAGGCAAAAATCCTGGGTCGGATTGATGAGGTCTCCAAAACCGATTGGGACAGTTTACGTCCTAATGCGCATCCCTTTTTAAGTTGGGACTTTCTCCACGCATTAGAAGAGAGCGGATGTGCGACCGAGGAGACAGGTTGGGCGCCGCGTCACATATGGCTCGAAGATGGAAGCGGGGCCTGTGTGGGTGCTGCACCTCTTTATGCCAAGACCCATAGCCGCGGTGAATATGTTTTTGATCATGGCTGGGCCAATGCGCTTTATCGTGCAGGCGGTGAGTATTACCCCAAGCTGCAATGCTCAATCCCTTTTACACCGGTGACGGGACCAAGGTTATTAGCCAGTGACAAAGACGCCAAAAAAACGCTCGCAGGAACCATGGTGCAAGCCTGCAAAGAATGGAAATATTCGGGTGTTCACCTCACCTTCCTTGAAGCGGATGACCGTGAGGCCTTGTCTGACGCCGGATTTTTATCCCGGGAAGACCGCCAGTTTCATTTCTTTAATCGCGGATTTGAAAGCTTTGATGATTTCCTCGCCACGCTCGCCTCGCGCAAGAGAAAAAATATTCGTAAAGAACGCAAAGCCGCTCAAGCTGAGCTGCGCATCGAACGCCTATCAGGTGACGATTTAAAACCAGAGCATTGGGATGTTTTTTATCAATGCTATCTAGATACGAGCGAGCGCAAATGGGGCTCGCCATATCTCAATCGGACGTTTTTTGATGTCATCCACCAGAGCATGAATGAAGAGATTATCCTGATGATGGCCTATCAGGATGAAACGCCGATCGCGTCCGCTCTCAACTTTATAGGAGATGACGCTTTATATGGACGAAATTGGGGCTGCCTTACCCATGTACCTTTTCTGCATTTTGAGCTCTGTTATTATCAGGCCATAGACGCCGCGATTGAGCGGGGGTTATCCCGCGTTGAAGCGGGCGCTCAAGGCGAGCATAAGCTGGCGCGCGGTTATGAACCTGTCGCGACACATTCCGCACATTATTTGTCTCATCCAGGTTTGCATAAAGCCATAGAAGACTATCTGATTGATGAAAGACGGGCTATTCATCGCGAGATAGATATATTATCCACCCACACACCGTTTAAAAAGGACACCGCATGAGCCTTGATGGAACTTACGATAACGACAATATTTTTGCCAAAATTTTACGCGGCGAAATCCCTTGCGCAAAAGTCTATGAAGATGATGATGTGCTATCTTTTATGGACGCGTTTCCGCAAACCCGTGGTCATACACTGGTCATCCCAAAAGCGCCCTCGCGCAATCTGCTCGACACCGACGCTGAAGTTCTTGCCAACTTAATTCAGAAAACCCAGATGATAGCCAAAGGGGTCAACGTAGCTCTTAATCCCGACGGGATCGTCATCACACAGTTTAACGGGGCTCCTGCGGGTCAAACGGTTTTCCATCTGCATTTTCATATTTTGCCGCGCTATGCGGGCGGGAAAATGGCTGTCCATGCGTCTGGCAAAATGGCAGATATGGATGAATTGGATCATCAGGCGACGAAAATAAGAGCGTCATTAGATAAATTGGAAACATAGCTCATGAAAAAATATTTGATTGGCACGGCGGTGTTAGCACTACTGGTGGGGTGTAACTCTGATCAAAGTAGCGGTGTAGTCAAATTAGAACCCATCACGGCAACTTCGGAAACAAAAGAAAAGCCAATTGCAAATGGGTCTTATGATCTAAAGGCTCAATTTAATAAATTCGCCCCTGTAAAAATGAATACGGACACATCATTTCTATCTGACAATGAAAAGGCCGTAGTTAACAAACTCATTGAGGCTAGCCGTTTCATGAATGATATTTATATGCGACAGCTCAACCCGGACAATCCCAAAATACGAAGAAAAATCGCGGGGTCTGATTTAGAAAACAAATCAGATATCCTTCGCCTATTTAACCTCCACTATGGCGTTTGTGATGGTTTAGCCGAAGGTCATATTTTCTTTGGAGATGAACCTTGTTCTGAAGGCGCGGGTTTTTATCCCTCTGATATGACGAAACAAGAGTTTGAAGACTGGATTGCAGCACATCCGGAAGACGAAGCTGCTTTTCGTTCAGGCTACACAATAATTCGGCGCCAAGACGAAACGCTCATTGCTGTGCCCTATTCCGAAGCGTTCAAAGGGCAGTTGACCAAAGCGGCAACCATTTTGCGAGATGCCGCAGACCTATCCGAAGAACCCACATTACAACATTTCTTACGCCTGCGCGCTGACGCTTTCCTGTCAGATGACTATTTTGAAAGTGAAATGGCTTGGATGGATTTAAAAGGAAATATCGAAATCGCCATAGGCCCATACGAAGTTTATGATGACCAACTCTTCGGGTATAAAACAGCCTTTGAAAGTTTTGTCACGGTTAAAAATCCCGAAGAATCCGCCGCTCTTGCCAAGTATAAAAATTATCTACGCGACATGGAAGCCAACCTTCCCGTTGATGAGAACTATAAAAACTTCAAACGCGGATTTGAAAGCCCCATAGCGGTAACTTACCAAGTCCAAGGCGGCGGCGATAACGTACCGGGCGTTCAAACGATTGCCTTTAACCTGCCTAATGATGAACGCGTAAGAGAGGCCAAAGGCGCAAAGAAAGTTATTCTCAACAATGTTCTTGGCGCAAAATATGACCGAATTCTAACACCTATAGCGAAAAAGGTATTGGTCAAAACTCAAGCAGACATGACAGCCAAAAAACATATGGCCCATAAAACTTTATTCCACGAATTATCTCACAGTCTTGGCCCGGGCAGTATTACAGTAAACGGTGTGGAAACATCTGTTAGTGCCGAGCTCAAAGAACTTTATACAAAAACTGAAGAAGGCAAGGCCGACATATTAGGGGCCTATAATGTGCTCTATATGATGCAACGCGGCGAATTACCCGTGAGTGAAAAGGAAAATTATCTCGCCACGCATTTTGCGGGTCTCTTCAGATCAATGCGCTTTGGTATAGCCTCATCACATGCGACCGGTGCCGCGATCCAATATAATTTTTTTCGCCAAACCGACGCGGTGACATGGCTGTCGAATGAAGAGAGATTTCAGATAGATTTTGGAAAAATGGAGCAAGCTATTTCAGACCTAGCCGCCAAATTCATTATGGTGCAAGGCGACGGCGATTATGATCAAGCCCAAGAATTTTTGAATGATTATGCCCGTTTAGATTTCGAAGCGAAAAAAGTTTTGAGTAGTATGGATGATATACCTGTAGATATTCGCCCTTTATATCCACGAAAAATCTAAACCGGGATACCGTCTTCCATACAATATTCGCGCACGATATCGCGTAAAGTTGACTTGCGAGAGTCGATGTTAAAATGCGGCTCAATCAGACGGCTAAGCTTCTCCCGGTCTAATGCGAGAACCGCGCGTTTCACCGGACCTATTCCTGTCACCGGCATGGATAAGCTATCATAACCCAGCGCGATTAATGTTATCGCCTCTAATGGCCGTCCGGCAATTTCCCCACAAACCGCTACAGGTGTATTATTGCGCCGACAGCCATCTACCACAAATTTTAAAATGGAAAGCGCGGCCGGATGCAAGGCGTCATAACGCTCCGCAACCCGCGTATTATCTCTATCTGCAGCGAAGAAAAACTGCATCAAATCATTGGCGCCGACTGAGACAAAATCTGCGTGATCACAGACAGCATTAATGGACCATGCTAAGGACGGGGTTTCTAACATAACACCGACATCCACCTTATTGGGCAAGCGTTGCCCTAAAGAAGAGACGCGTTTAATTTCACGATCAAAAAGAGCTTTAGCCTCAATGAATTCATCGACCGTTGTAACCATTGGGAACATCACCCTTAGGTGGCGGCCTGCGCTTGCGGCAATCAGCGCGCGGCATTGATAACGTAAAAGACCCGGACGATCGAGGGCTATGCGGATCGCCCGCCATCCTATCGCTGGATTTTCTTCCGGCACAGGGTTCATATAAGGCAGGATTTTATCCCCCCCCAAGTCGAGTGTCCGAAAGGTAACAGCCTTATCACCGGCTGCATCCAAGGCTTTGCGATATAATTCCATTTGTTCCTTTAGCCGCGGCATAAATTCGGAAACCATGAACTGAAACTCTGTCCGAAAAAGACCAATTCCGTCAGCTCCCGTGGCTTCGATATGAGGTAGATCGACTAGGAGCCCGGCGTTAAGGTTCAGATCGACTTTCGTTCCGTCCTTGGTCACCGCTGGCAGATGCTTTACCGCCTCATAGGCCTTGAGCATCTCACCCTGAATATTAATTCTAAGACGGAAACTTGAAATCCGTGAGTCAATCGGACGAATATGAACCTCACCCATTATACCGTCGAGTAAAACAGGGTCCCCTGTTTCTATCCGGTCAAGGATACCCTCAGCTCTCCCCACAAGCGGTATCCCCATCGCCCGGCAAATAATGGCTGTGTGGCTCGTGGGCGCCCCGTCCTCGAGAACTATCCCGATTAATTTATCCCGGTCATAATCAAGCAATTCTGCAGGTCCAATATCCCGCGCAAATAAAATGGCATTCTCGGGAATATCGCGTTTTCCTGCACCAAGATTTTCCCCGGACAGAGCCCGCAATAATCTATTTGCCAAATCTTCGAGATCATGAAGACGCGCGCGCAAATAAGGATCGGGGGCTTTCATTAATCTGGCACGGTGCTCATTGCGAACCCGTTCAACAGCGGCCTCTGACGTTAAACCAGAATGGACAGCCTCTCTTAAACGTTTCACCCATTTGCGATCATAGGCAAAGGTACGGTAGGTCTCATAGATTTCTTTTGAGGCACGCGAAAAGCCCGCGATTTCACCGCTGACCATTAAGTCAACTGAGGCCCGCAGTTTAACCACACCTTCTTCAAGCCGTATTTCTTCGGCGGCGGTATTATCAGCCAGCAAATTTGTAGGTGCGACGGGGGGTATATGAAGAACCGCGACCCCTTCGGCGAGACCATCAGCAAAAGGATTGCCAGAAATAGATTCAGGTTTAACAGGATTAAGTGTAATCCCTCTAATCGCGGCTTTTTTACCGCCAACCCTTTCATCGTCGAGAATGATCTCGGCCAAGACCATCGCCACGGTGAGCAAATCTTCGACTTCTTCTTCATTAAAGATACGCGCATCATCGCTTTGAACAACCAAGACACCAAGCGTTCGCCCACCTCGCAAAATCGGTACGCCCAAAAAGGATTTAAATTTGTCTTCCCCTGTTTCCGGACGATAAGAAAAAAGTGGATGGGACGGGGCATCCGCCAAGTTTAGCGGGCGGGCGGTTTGCGCCACATGTCCAACAAGACCTTCATCACGCTTCATCAACGTCTTATGGACAGCGGATTTTTTTAGGCCCCGTGTCGCGGATAATTCAAGGTCTCCGCTGGGACGGCGCAAATAAATTGACGCGACTTTGACACGCATAGCCTGTGTTATGGCGTCAACAAAATCTTCTAGCCGCGACTGAACAGATTCGGTACCCGCCATGGCGTGCCGAATAGCACGCATTAATTTTGGTGGTTGCGCCTTAATTTGTGGATCCTTACTCACCCCTCAGTCATACAGTGTCACAGGGAATATTCCAAGGTTTATCAGAAACCCCTCTAAACCCGCCGTTCTAGTCTCTCTAACAAAGTCTGCGCGACGCGCGCCGTTTCATTTAGCGGCTCATAAGTTTGCGTTTTAAACACAGACTTGAAGGGCTCCACATGACACCGCTCATATAACCGATCATAAAGGGCTTGGAACTTCCCAGGCTTACCTCTCATCGGCAAAGTGAAAACATGTTTACCGGTCGTGCAGGCCTCGGTTAGCATATTGGTACTATCTTCGGTCACTAATATGGTGTCCGATGCGCCTAAATATGCAAAATAAGGATTAGGGTCACCGCCATCATAGACCCACACATCGCTATGACTTTGGGATAATTTTTTATAATCGGCAACAACCCAGTCCGGCGTACGTCGAGACGTTGTCACCATTAAAGACCGACCGCCGGCAAGCACATCGTTCGCTGCCTTCATATGTTGGACATGCATATCCCTTGTCATCTTATGTGTTTTTGAATCACCCCCGATTAGCATAGCGACACGCGGCATCGGAAGATCCGCAAGCTTTTCATTAAATGCCAAAACATTGGCGACGAGTTCCCGATTATGTATCCGGTTTGGCGAGCCAATCATGGAAATAATATTTGGTCCTATAAGATTGTCATGCTCTGGTGCGACGACAAGATCGAAATTGGACGCCTCGACGCGTGGATCCTGTATATATACGGTATATACTGATGAGACGGCTTTCTTTAAAGCCATTAAAGGTGCCACCGCTTGACGACCACATCCTATCGCTAGACTTGGATAAGGTGACAATAGGCCATATTTCGCTGGATCACTACGCATAGTGAACTGCATTTTGGGTGATGCCGCCATAAAAGCTTTCCCGGCTTGCATCACATGTTGAGAGATTTTCAACGGACGAATATCGTGAATGGCTTCTGCCAGACCCAAAGCCTGATTTTCAATGCCACGCCGACCGTCAGAGATTATCCAACATGTCAGCGGTGGACCCGCAAACATGTCGGACATTATTTGTAGGCTACCTCGAGGATTTCGTAACCCTTAGAGCCCCCAGGAGCGATAACCTCAAACACATCTCCAACTTCCTTGGAAATCATAGCGCGAGCAATAGGTGACGTAACAGATATTTTGCCATCTTTCACGCTAGCCTCATCTTCGCCGACGATCTGGTAAGTGCTTTCCTCATCCGTATCTTCATTGACGATTGTTACAGTCGCGCCAAACTTCACATTGTCTCCGGACATTTTGGAGACGTCGATAACTTGGGCCAGAGTAAGCTTGCTTTCCAGCTCTTTGATGCGGCCTTCGATAAAGCCCTGCTTTTCTTTAGCCGCATGATATTCGGCGTTTTCTGATAAATCGCCATGCTCGCGGGCAACCGCGATGGCCTGAATAATTTCAGGGCGCTCCACAGATTTTAAATGTTTCAACTCGGTTTCAAGCGCAGCGTGCCCTTCGACCGTCATAGGAACTTTTTGCATGTATTGTCCTCGAAAATGCCATCTTGGATGGCAAATGTATTAAGCCGCGGGAAAATAAGGATAATTATTCACAAATCAAGGGATTTTTGCGGACCCACAATTAAAGGGCAGCGAGGGTGCCACCTCGCTGCCCGTAACCTAATCCACATCCAGCGAAAGGAGACGACAAATGCAATTAGAGAAAATTTTTTTTGCCAATAGCGGTGCGGCGAGTCAAGGGGCTTATCCTGATTGAAGAGTTTGCAGGCGCGCATACACTCCACCGCGCTTTTTCTTAAGGCTTTTATGCGTACCGGTTTCAACAATATTCCCGTCTTCCAATACATATATACGATCCGCCTTTTGGATGGTTGATAGGCGGTGCGCGATCACAATCGTCGTTCGACCTTTTGACAAGCGTTCTAAGGCGTTTTGCACCTTGGCTTCACTATCGGCGTCCAACGCCGATGTAGCTTCATCCAATAAAAGTATCGGGGCATCACGCAAAATGGCTCTAGCTATGGTGAGGCGCTGTTTTTGCCCACCGGACAAGCTATCTCCGTCTTCGCCAAGCATCGTGTCATACCCCTCTGGTAATTCTGAAATAAATCCATCAGCATCTGCGGCCCTAGCAGCTTTTATAATATCGTCACGGCTCGCCGAAAGATCGCCATAGCCAATATTGGCAGCGACACTATCGTTAAACAATGTCACATCTTGGGAAACCAACGCGATTTGTCTTCGTAAACTTTCCAATGTGACATTCCGGATATCCTGATCATCTATTTTTATCGCGCCTTGTGTGACATCATAGAGACGTGGAATGAGATTAATTATGGTGGATTTGCCACCGCCGGATTCACCGACGAGGGCGATCGTCTTTCCAGGGCTCACATTGAGTGAAATCCCGTTAAGAGCCTGCGTGTCATCGGCGTAAGTAAAGTGAACATTTTCAAACGCTATGGCTCCCTGTATGTTTTCAAGCGCAATAGCTCCGGAAGCATCCTTAATGTTGGGGTTTTCATCAATGACATGAAATATGCGTGTCAGCGATGCCAGGCCTTCCTGAATGACAGTGCTTAAGGTGCCTATCGCGCGGATTTTGGGGCTTAAAAGCAACAACCCCGTTAAAACGGCCGCAATACTCCCGGCTGTAGCCGCCGCGTTTGAGACCTGCCAGACACCAAAAATTACAACACCGGCTATCGCAAGCCCGCCCATCACCTCAAGGATAGGATCAACACGAGCTTTTTCAGTTACCAGTTTTAGAAACAGGCGAATACGTTCATCAAAGCTTACCCCCAGACGTTCACTTTCTTTGGTTTCCAATCCGTAAGTTTTGATCATACGTGCCCCGCCAAAACTTTCTTTGAGTTCAGACGTTATGCGTCCAATATGGGATTGCACATCGCTGGCATTACCGCGCAACCTTTTTGTTATTTGAATAATTGGCCAAGCGGCAATCGGATAAATCACACAGACGAGAAGCGATAATTGCCAATTGTGATAGAGAATAAATCCGATTGTAAAAATCAGGGTCAACACATCGCGGATCAAATTGGCGAGGCTTCTAATAAGCGCTCGCGTCACGACATCAATATCGCTTGTGAATTTCGCAATTAGGTTTCCCGTGGGTTCACGGGAAAAGGCCGCATAATCTGCATTATGGGTTGATTCGAACATTTGCTTTTGCATTTTTGCAACGGCATTAAGCGCGATTTTATTACTCAAGATATGTTGGGTGTAATTTGATATTCCAGAAATCAGCGTAATGCCTAACAAAAGCGGCAATACCGCATAAGCATAGAGCTTTGCGTTGTCTAAGGCCCCACCTGCTTGATCCAGCTCTCCGGCCTTATCGACGATAAAAGCGACAACCGAAGTATAGGCCGCCGTTGATAGGGCCAAAATAGTCATGAAGATAATGGCGACAAACAAACGCCTACGTTGCGGCCAGATATAGTCCCGCCACAGGCGCCTTACGCGGTCACGGTCCGTTGTTTTAATCGAAGGGTCCAATGACGCCGTCTTTATCAGGGTCGATCAGTTCATGGGCATGCAAAACGAAATAGCGCATATGCGCATTGTCGACTGTGCGCTGCGCGGCAGACTTCCAGGCAACTTCTGCATCGGCATAATTAGCATAGGCCCCGACAAAATCGACTTTTGTTAAATCTTTGAACTCCGTTCTATTCGGGTCAACAAGCTCGCCGCCTATAACCAAGTGCAATAATTGAATATCATTGTCCTTTTTTCGGTCACTCATACGTGTCCCCATAAATCCAAAGTCTTTGACCTTGTTATCACTTTTATCAAACTCGGCAATAACAGGTTTCACTCGTTCCAATAACAAAGCATGCATCGACGGGCCAGCACAAATAACGCCTAATTCTTTGACACTGTCGCGGTCATACCGAAAGTTCTCACCGCGAAGGTTAGTCACAACAGCTCCGGCTTCAGACGCGATCAATTCCGCCGCCGCCAAATCCCAATCCGATTTGGGTGTAAACGACACGGTCGCGTGATGAGAACCAGACGCCACCAAGACCATGCGATACGCCATCGAATTCACGATCGAGACCGTCATATCCGGAAAATCCAAGCGTCGAAATTTACGCGGATATCCAATCATGCGACAGTCTTTTATGACCTTTCGGTCCTCAACGTGAACAACCTCCCCATTGAGCTTGGTACCGTCTCCGACGATGGCCGTATAAAGCTCATCATTGAGGGGGTTATAAATAGCTCCGGCAATAGTTTGACCCGCTTCAATTACGGCGACCGAGACAGCAAAATTATGATTTCTATCGATAAAGGCGCGCGTGCCATCAATGGGATCAACAACAAAAGTCCTCGGACAGGCGTGGCGCGAGTGATCGTCCTGGGTCTCTTCAGAGAGCCAACCATAATCAGGACGCGCTTTACAAAGCACATCGGACAAATAATCATTTACCGCCAAATCCGCCGCGGTGACAGGATGGTTTTTTTCCTTATCCCAAACCTCTACGTCATTATTGTTGAAATGTTGCCGCGCAATTTCTCCAGCTTCTTTCACCGCGGTCGCGATCAAGTCGCAATCCTCTGAGGCACTCACGCAATGGGGATTAGGTTCCGGCAAGCGTTAATCCTGCAAATAAAAGCGTTGGTGAAACCAATGAGGCATTATGAACTAAATCACTGGCGACATGCATTTGCTTAAACATATCCTTGAGATTGCCGGCGACTGTGACTTCATTAACCGGATAAGTTTTCTCACCATTTTCTATCGCAAATCCAACAACACCCACACTATAATCACCTGTGTTTGGATTAAGCGAGGGTCCAAACATCTCGGTCACCCATAAGCCGTTATTTATTGGCGCTGCGAGATCCTCAGGGGCCATTTCGCTCGGTTCAAAATAAAGATTGGATGTACCGATGCCCGGCGGACTACCAAGTCCGCGAACCGCATGACCTGTTGTTTCCAATTCGAGCTGTCTGGCGGTTGAGCTATTAAGCAGCCAGGTATTAAGAACCCCATTTTCGACGATGTTTTGTCGGCTCACAGAAACGCCCTCGCCGTCCCACGGCCGAGAGCCATGACCGCGGGCCATAAAAGGGTCGTCTATCAATGTAATCCCGTCAGAAAATATCTTTTTGCCTAATTCGTCTTTTAAAAAGGATGTCCCACGGGCAATGGAGGTGCCTCTGATGGCACCCACAAGCGCCGAAATGAATGCCGCAGACACGCGTTTATCAAACATAACGGGATAGCTTCCGGACGGCATTTGTTTCGCCCCCAGCCTTTTTATCACTCTCTCACCCGCCAAGCGGCCAATCGTTTCAGGAGAGCGCACATCCGAGAGCCATCTCATCCCGTCATATTCGTAATCTCGCTCCATCATATCATCACGTGCGGCAAGCGCCATGCCCGACAATCCATGCCGGGATGACCGCCAGCCTGAGCGAAATCCGTGACTCGTCATAAAATAGGCGGCCGAGGTCGACCAGCTCGCATTGCAACCCTCGGCCTGTGAGACGCCGTCGATACTCTTAACGGCTTTTTCCAGATCAATAGCTCTTGCTTTCAAATCTTCCGGTTGCATGACCGTTTCATCAAATAAATCCAGATTAGCAGGGCCGGTTTCAAGCCGGTCAGGGTCAGCAAGACCGCAATATGGGTCCTCAGGTGCAAGCTTAGCCATCGCGACAGCTCGCTCGGCTAAGGCATCCAACGACATGTTTGAGAGATCAGAGCTTGAAACGCAGGCTTGCCGGCCGGCCACAATAACCCGTAGACCCACATCCCGATTTTCACTATTATCAACATCTTCCAGATCGCCGTCTCTCACAGAAATCGCTAAAGACCGTCCATGTGTGGCTATGGCATCCACGGCATCTGCGCCATGTGAGGTTGCGTGGCGCACAAGCCGATCAAGGGCCGGGGCCAGCGCCTCCGGATTAATAGATGAATCAGATGAAGACATTAGCCAATCAGTACAAGATAAAGAATGTAAAGCGCCATAATAAAATAACTAAGAACTGACAAAAGCGTGCCTATCGTCCGACCTTTACCCAACGCATTGGGTCCCGTCATACCATGAGCATGGGCCACGCGACCAAAGGTGAAAGCGCCGCCTAAAATATGAAGCATGACGGGCACGGCGGAAAGCCCCGCTAAAACTAAAAGCCCAACCAAAAAAAGCGGCGCATTTTCAATAAAATTACCATGGGCCCTGATGCGGGAGAGGACAAAATCATTATTACCATCGCCAAGACTTACTTTTTCTTTCATGCGGGCCTGCCCGACGCGAAACATCAAAATAGGCGCCAAAATAAGATTTAACGCCGTATATAGCCCAACAATTTCAAATAAGGTCATCCAAAACGTCCTATTATTTTACGCTGAGACTAGCGGCTTTTTTGAGGGCGTCAATGTGCGCTTGAGGTGGCTGCGCGCCCTGCACGGCAAATTGACCTTGGTAAATAAAGCTCGGCACCCCCGTAATTCCTAAGCCTTGAAAAAAGGTAATTTCCTCGACGACCTTGTCCTTATCCTGATCGCCTTTGAGGAGATCCGATACAAGTTCCGCGTCCATACCGATCTTATCAGCGATGTTGGCAAGCACCGCTTTATCACCCACATGTTCGAGCTTATCAAAAAAGGCTTCAAATAACGCCTCTGAGGCTTCATTGGCTAAGCCCTGCCCTTCGGCCCAACGCATTAATCGATGTGCGTTTAGCGTATTGGGACGCATGGGTATGTCATCAAATTTAAAACTTATGCCAGCATTTGGCGCGGCCGCCTCTAAATGTTCACGCATGGCCTTAAACTTATTAGAGGGTCCATCTCCAAATTTGGTCCGCATATAATCCTTATAACCTACCCCCGCTTCAGGCACATTGGGATCCAGCATATAGGGCCGCCAGGTCAAATTCACGTCGAGCCCGCTGTCTTTCACGGCCTGTTTAAAATAGCGCGCGCCTAACCAGCACCACGGGCAGACTATGTCTGACACAATATCGACCTGAATGGGTTGAGGGGTTTTGGACATACCCCTCTATAAAGGAAATTATTGGCGCGCGAAGCCCTTAAATGTCACCAAGCGCCCGGCCTTTTCATCCCAAAGCGTATATTTCACGCATTTAAAGCTTTGCAAGAAAGACAGACGACTGACCTGTTTAAGCTCTGGGAAATCTTTGAGCACTTTGGGTAATTTGTAAAAAGGAATACGGGAGGACAGGTGATGAATATGGTGGATGCCGATATTGCCTGTCACCCACATAAGTGGCTTTGGCAGATCATAATATGAGCTACCATGAAGGGCGGCTTGTTCCCGGGTCCAATCTTCGTTGCGATGCCATTCTGTGCCTTCAAATTGATGCTGAATATAAAACATCCAGATGCCGATCGTGGCCGCTACAATGACTGTGGGTATTTGAATGAGCAAAAAGGCTTTAAATCCAAAGAAGAAAATCATCAGGCCATAAAGTCCCATCATGCCCGCATTTGTTAAAAGCGCAGAGAGCCAAGGTTTTAAGCCGTCTTTCATGGCACCTAAAGGAAAACGATGTTCCAGCAAAAACATATAGGCTGGCGCGACCCCAAACAAAACGGCTGGGTGGCGATAAAGGCGATATTTCAATTTCCCAAACTTATCGAGGCTCCGATATTCTTCAACGGTCAAGGTTTGAATGTCTCCGCCCGTATTCCGGCGATCAAGATTGCCAGATGTTGCATGATGTCTGGCATGCTGAACCTTCCAATGATCATAAGGTGTAAAGGTCAAAACACCCAAAACACGCCCCACCCAATCATTGGCCTTTTTATGCGAGAACATAGACCCATGACCACAGTCATGCTGGATAATAAAAACCCGAACAAGCAAAGCGCCTGCCGGAATGACACCCAATAAAGCCCAATAAATATCATGCTTAAGCAGTGTCCACATGCCCACCCACAAGGTGAAAAACGGCACAAGCGTAATCAGCATTTCCCAAAAAGCGCGCCAATCATCAGATTGGCGATATGGGGCCAAGCGCGCAAACCATTTTTTACTGGAACTGGCAGACATAAAAACTCCTAAAAAGTGATTCCGCAGAAGAGTTAGGAATCAAAAGTGAACAGACTATTACTGGAGCTGAAAATGAAATCAAATTCACATCATTGCGAGTTGCATATGAAAACACTACTCGCGACGTAAAATCTTATCGGTGATTGTTGTGCCAATCCACCCAGCCATAAAGCGGGCTTTCACATCTTGGGGGTCATAAATGTTTTCGACCCAGTCTATAAAGCTCAGATCATTTTCTTGCGCATATTTCAAATAGTCTTCAAAAAAGAAATCAAGCATGCCCGTTTTACCCGCTTTGACGTGCAAATATTTAAAGGACAGCTGTTCAATCGCAGTTTCAATCGGGTCACCCATTTTGAAATGTCGGTATAATACGCCCATGATACCGGTTCGGTCGGCCCCGGATTTACAATGCATGACGGCCGGGTAAGCAATCTTATCAAATAAATCACGCGCGCCTTTTATGGCCTCGACCGAATGCACATCTCGGGAATACATACGGTGATCCACCAATGTCAGACCGTGGGTTTCACACGCCTCTTTCTCCAAGACATAAAAGCCTTTGGGGCTGGGCTTACGCAGATTAAGCACCGTTTTAATCCCCATCTCGGCCCACTCGGCAATACGTTTTGGAGTGGGTTGGTTTTCGCGATACATTTGCCCGCCAATATGGTGACGGTTATGAAAATGCGTGCGCAAAAATCCATGATCCTCCCAGATAAGCTCGCGATAAGCCTGCTTTCTGTCCTTTGGGTTGTTGAGATCAAGTGTCATAGGCCCTATAGCCGTGAAAGTTTTGCCCGCCTTATCAGGGAGTTTATCATTGTTCAAACGCTTCATGCGTTCAAAGGCCACACAAGCCATATTCGGATTTATTCTGGCGGCTTATATGGTTTTAATAAAATATACGACGCGCTGGGACATCAGCCGTGCTGACATTGCCGCGCCCGTGATTGGCAATGGTAAAGGCGTGATCGCTCTGACATGGCATTCCCGGTTTTTAATGTTAAATTCCGCCTGGAAAAAACAGTGGCAGCGACCCCATGTTTTGATTTCTCTGTCACGCGACGGCGGGCTTGTGAATTACACAACGAAATTTCTCGGGCTAAAAGTCATTCGCGGATCAGCCCGTAAGGCCGGCGGTAAGTCCAAATCCAAAGGCGGTGCGGGTGCATTACGGGAAATGAAGGCTGCTCTTGATGAAGGCGCGTGTATTGTGATTACCCCTGACGGTCCTCGCGGACCCAGGCAAAGATTGGGCGAAGGCCCTTTGCGGCTAGCCAAAATGACAGGGCGACCAATTCTTCCCTGTACATTTGCTGTGAAAAACCGCAAAATATTTAATAGTTGGGATCGTTTCATTTTACCCCTACCCTTTGGTAAGGGACGTATCATCTGGGGTACACCTGTGAGCATTGATCCCGAGATAAGTGAAGTGGGACTTGAAAAAATTCGTATGGATATTGAAACTGAGATGAATCAATTTCTGGCGGACGCGGATGCCGCCTTGGGGCATAACCCCATTGAACCAGCAGTCGTTTCATGAGCGATACCTTATTGATAAAATCCTACGGAGCCGCGACCCGCGCCTTGGGGCCGCTGACACCCATCTGGGTTCGCAAGCGCGCAAGTGCAGGCAAAGAAGACCCGGACCGCCTTAATGAACGTCACGGTGAAAGCAAATATGACCGCCCATCCGGCACACTTATCTGGTTTCACGCTGCCAGTGTCGGTGAATGTCAGATGCTTATGCCGGTGATTGAGCGCTTTCATCGTCATGACCCCAATATCCATATTTTGGTGACCAGCGGGACTTTAACGTCTGCCAAGCTAATGGCTGAGCGGTTGCCAGATAACGGCCTGCACCAATATGTGCCTCTGGATTACCCACAGGCCGTGAAAAAGTTCCTCACCCATTGGAATCCGGATATGGCGATCTGGGCAGAAAGCGAGATTTGGCCCAATCTTATTCGCCAGACCAAAGCCGCCGGCGTGCCGATGGCGTTACTCAACGCCCGTATGAGTGAAAAATCTATAGCCGGATGGGAGAAACGCGAAGAATCTGCCCGCTCTTTATTCGGAGCTTTTGACGTCATCTTGGCGGCCGATAAACATACGGCCGGCGGTTTGGGCGGTATTTTAAATCGCATGATCGACATGCCCGGAAATTTGAAAGATGCCTCAGCCCCCCTCCCTTATGATAAAGCGGAGTTAAAGCGCCTTAAATCTGAGTTGTCTCGCCGTCCAGTTTGGTGTGCGGCCAGCACCCATCCGGGTGAAGACAAACTGATGATCAAAGCGCATCAACAGGCATTAGAAAAACATCAGCGGGCATGTTTGATATTAGCACCGCGCCATCCCGACCGCGGCGATGATATTGCGAAGCAACTCAAGGACGCCGGGCTGTCCTATGTCACGCGGGCGTCCAACCAACCCATCACCCAAGACACACAAGTTTTATTGTTTAATACGATTGGCGAGATGGGCTTAGCCTACCGTCTCTCCAAAGTGACCTTTGTATGTGGCTCACTGGTCAATGGGCTCTCAGGTCACAATCCATTAGAGCCCGCCCGATTAGATAATGCGGTGCTCACCGGCACGCATATTTCAAGTTTTGCCGACACCTATATGTCGATGATCTCTTTTGATGCCGCGGAACGTATTTTAACGCCTCAAGAAATCGGACCGCGCGTTTCGGCCCTTATTTCCGATAAAAAGGCCCTCAAAGTTCTTTCAAACAGGGCCTTAGAATATGCACAAAGCCGGGACGCCGTGCTTGATTATGTATGGGATAAATTGTTACCTTTAATCCCATCATGAGACCACCAGAGTTTTGGAATTATAAAGATGGACGAGATAGCGCGCCAATGCTGCGCCTGTTACTCACGCCTATCTCTTGGATATATGGGTGGGCCGCCGCCAGACGTATCAAAACCACGGTCAGTTACGATTCCGGCATTCCAGTAATTTGTGTCGGCAATGCCACATTGGGCGGGACGGGCAAAACCCCGGTAGCGATATATCTTTTAAAATCCTTACGCCGTATGGGGCTTGATGCGGTTGGCCTCACACGCGGCTATGGCGGGACAGAAAAAGGGCCTATCCCGGTTCATTCGAAACATACGTCTGATCATGTCGGCGACGAACCTCTTTTGCTCGCGCGTCATGCCCCCGTCTGGGTCGCGGCAGGTCGCGATGACGGAGCGAGAGCCGCACGCTCGCACGGGGCGGCCGTGATTGTCATGGATGACGGGCACCAAAATCCACTGCTTAAAAAAACGCTCTCCCTCATGGTGGTGGATGCCGAGACAGGCTTTGGTAACGGATGCGTCTTTCCCGCAGGACCTTTGCGTGAAAAGCTCTCTGATAGCCTAGAACGGGCCGATGCGGTGATCCTGATGAAACCCTCTTCTGAGTATGAAATCTCGGATGACTTAACACAGCAACTTAAAGGCAAGGTCGTGGTCCCGGCTTTTCTGGAGCCGACCGCGCCGCCACCATCCGGTAAGCTTTACGCCTTTGCTGGCATTGGGCGACCTAACAAATTCTTCGACAGCCTACGCCGTCACGGCGGCGAAATTGTCGAGGAAATTCCTTACGCCGACCATTATAAATATAAGGATGAGGATATTGAAAACCTCTTCGTGCTGGCGGCTGAATATGAGGCAGCCCTCATAACCACAGAAAAAGATTATGTCCGCCTGCCCAAAGGTTACCGCAAAGGTGTCACGCCTTGGCCGGTTTCAGTTCAGTTTGAAGATGAACTGACCCTAAGACGTCTTTTACACCCCATCATTGATCAGGCCAAAAAATACCAAGGCCGTCGTGGCTAAAAAAGCCTCATTTTCAAAGCATATCAGTTGGCGTCTCGAAGTGCTGGCCTATGATATATTACGCACACTCATGATCCCCTTTTCCTTTGATCACATCTCAGCCTTTGGCGGCTGGCTTTTGCGAAAAATCGGGCCCATGACGTCCAAGCACCATATTGCGCGCACGGGCCTCAAAATCGCCTTCCCTGATGCAGACGAGACCCAAATCAATCAATGGCTCACGGAGCAATGGGATAATATCGGTCGGACTTTCGCGGAGTTTCCGATCATGCACAGGGTTAAAGTCTTTGAAGATGATCGCATCACTTTACAAGGTATAGAAAATTTGGAGCGCTTTAACGGAGACGAAGTCGCCGTTATGGTCTCGGGGCATTTTGCCAATTGGGAAGTTATGGCGGCCGTCTTCGCCCAAGCCGGATTACCCGTGCAGGTCACTTACAGACGGATCAACAATCCCTATATGGATAAACGGGTGCGCGACCAACGTACCGCTTACGGCATTAATCTGCTTATCCCCAAATCCGGCGCTAAAGGCGCACGGCAATTACTCGAGTCATTGCGTTCCGGGGAGAGCGTCGCGCTTTTGAATGATCAAAAATTCAATGAAGGGGTCTCAATTCCTTTTTTCGGAGAGCCCGCCATGACCGCCCCCGGCCCAGCCCGCTTGGCGCTACGATCTGGCAAGCCTGTCCTGATGATGTCCGTCACACGTGACAAGGCCAAGTTTATATTCAAGGTCGAAGAACCTTTTTATGTGACGCCGTCCGGGGATCGTCACAAAGATATTGAGGACGGGGTGAATAAAATCACGGGCTTTATTGAAGACCGTATCCGGGTAAACCCCGCCCAATGGTTCTGGGTGCATAGGCGCTGGCCGAAGGATGTTTATTGAACGCTAAGCATATCTCGAAAATCGGGAATGGCGATTGAGCTATCCTGATCACGTTTTTCGCCAAATATAAAGGCGACGTTTTTTTTATCTGTGCCAAGTTTTATCGCGAGTATATCCAATAGCTCAACGGCACTCAAATTGGCTGCTGTTGACGTCGTCATGACTTTCCCACACTTATTCGCCTAAACTTCTAGTATAAGAAGCTAGCTTGACAAGATCAAGTAGCAGTTTTCGTCTGGGCCGGTTTAAAGATTAAGCCGACCCATCGGGTTACCCGCGATCATCGTCCTATTTCCGCCTATTTTCGCATGTCTTTCCAATAGGCGTCGAATTCCGGCATTTTTTTAAGAGTCCGCTTTAATCGATCGCGGCAAATCTCATTAGTTGAACCCACTTTGACGGGTATACGATGTCGACGAAGAGAGGTCGCAATAACGTCATATTGTCTACGTGGGCTCACCTTCAATACACTTTCACCATCATGATAAAATCTAAGTGACTGCGGGTAAGTCACCCGTTTGCGCGTTGAATAGCGGCCGCGGCGTCTTGTTCTTTCGTGGCAGCTCAGCACGACCTTATCGAGCTCGGAAAATGATATTTTCTGCGGCTCCGTCGGTGAGAAGAACTCTCCCGTCATTATAAGATGATCTTTATAAAGTGCTTTGTAAAATTTTTGGTTATAGTTTTCGATTAAGGCGAAAGCCGCGACTGTGGCCGCGATATAAAATATGCGTAAAAAAAGATCCCGCGTTAGGGTCAGATTAAAACACCTCTCCATCGGGTTTTGCACATCGGGACGAATTTTATATGAGCGTATATAATGTTTTAGATCGCGCTTAAGAGCTGACGCATCGATGGCAGTCGGTGAGTAGCGATTAAGATTGGGCTTATATCTTACGTAAAAATCCGGCTTGTCAGTCATGTAACTATATAGAACCGCCGATAGCTGGATAAGAAACCATGACATGACCAAAGTCCAGCCTAGAAGTATGATCTGTGAATAACCTTTGCTGACCCAAATCGCGCCTTCGTTGATGACAGAGTTTGCCTTGTAAGACTCTCTATAAAAGTCGTGGATAGATAAGAGGACAATTATCGGCACGCCAAAAATCACCAAAACCCGGATTATCTCAACCCAGCCATTGCCACGTGTTTTGCAAAATTCCTCTATGTCTGTTTTCGTCGTTTCAAATAAACTATCTTCCTGCGGCGTAAATTCCCGCATATAGTCACCTTGAAAAAGACTCGTAAATGTAGCTCTGAGAAAAGAAAGAAAACCAAAGCTCCATAGCGCGACCAAAATCACGGCACCAAAAACCAGACCCATTGTCGTGAGTTTCAGATTGGCGCCTATCGGCGATGAAACAAATATAAAAACCGTAAAAGCAATGAAGCCCATAAAGACCAAAGCGATCTTTATAACGGCACCTTTTTGTTTTGATGTTAAATTCATAGCCCCTCACATATGGGCCAGCATAAGGTAATTACCTTACGGTTTCGTTGACCTTTAGGTTTTCTCATCGCGGGTGGCGACCTGCGTACATTCACCCTTTCATCATATTTTCGCCTTAAAACCACCCTGTTACTAATTTATGAGGGGCCTTATGTTTACGCGATCTCTTTTAATAATGTCGACCTGCCTGATGGGAAGTTATGGTCTCGCCCATGCCGATTCTTTTTGCGGGTTTGATGAAGGGCTGATCGGGACGAAAGCCATTGGATATGTGTCTCCATTCTATATTGGGGGCTATGACTATGATGCTGGAATTTGTGAGGTGGAGGTTGTTGACAGCAAATCAGACCAATCCAATCCGATTGTAAAGCCATGTATAGATTTTCAACACGTCCCGTCGTCTAATATAGATCATTATGCAGACGAAGACGGGTTTGATCCGGTTGGGTCGGATTATTTTCAATTTCAGGTTTTCGACGCGCAGGATTTATGGGTTCAAATCGCGCTGAAATCAGGCCAAAAAAAATGGACAAAATTAAAGAGCCAACCTTATGGTGCGTTTCCGTATCAATATGTCCCGGGAAAAGAAATTAAGTCTTATGCAGGCCATCCCACGCAAGGCATGATATTTTCCGAACCACGTCTGGACAAGCCCGCTTATTATCTCAGTGGTTTCTTGCGGAATATAACGGATTTCTGGATCGACCAGACTATCCCGCCGGATTTCTTTCAACATGAGGTGTTTCAACTGGCGGCTCAATATGACGTGTTTGATCCATCTCATATTGAAAACGCCAAGATCGCGACCCATTACGGGGAATTTCTACATATTGGCTATGATCTTAAAGAAATTATCCGTGATGATGAGGGGCGCGAATGGCTAAAGGCGCAAGAATATCTAACCATATCACGCTATGACTTCGAGCATTTTGTTGAGCGCGAAGCCGAAGCTCTTGGAAAACCTCTTTCTAAGGAGGATAGCCGCAGGCTCCTTCAAATCGACTATCACAATCTCCGCAGTGACGCTGGCCGCATCGTTTATTTCCCCTACCGCGAACCCTCTGGCACAATCACTATGGTTCTGAGTGACGGACCGGATTGCGATTAAATCCTGGTTTAAGGGAAAATATTCCAAAGCCATGCCGCCTCTAACATGTTGGTTTCAAACGAAACCGCATTTTCTAATCCAAGATCACCAAAACGGGTATAATATGCAGGCATCGCCTTTAGGATGGTTACGGCTGACCTAAAGGAGACCATAAGTTTTCTTGGGTCGGGACAGTCACGCGCGATCTGGTTTGATACTCAG
>CAZPLJ010000013.1:0-52476 GCA_964587545.1 uncultured Caulobacterales bacterium
TGCCGGATCACACGGGACTGTCCCGATAGATTTTAACCCTCAACTCGGTGGTTACCAGATGAACCATGGAACCTATTCCTATGCTCAGCTTGAGTTACGCGTCAGTCTCCCCTAAGGATCACCGTCATGTTCCAGACTTTCTTTACCGAACTTCGCGCCGCGAAAATTCCAGTCACCATCCGAGAATATCTCACCTTGCTTGAGGGCGTGGATAAAAATGTCCCCGGCGACAGTGTTGACGGTTTTTATTATCTCTCACGCACCGCACTTGTAAAAGATGAGCGCGATCTGGACAAATTTGATCAGGTCTTCTCCCATGTCTTTCGCGGTATGGACTATCTCAGCGATATATTCGGTATGACCGAAGGCGAGGTTCCGGAGGAGTGGTTACGGGCTCTGGCCGAAAAACATCTCACCCCCGAAGAAATGGCCGAGATTGAGGCGCTAGGGGATTTTGATAAAATTATGGAAGCCTTAAAAGAACGTCTTGAAAACCAGAAAGAGCGCCATGAAGGCGGGAGCAAACATATTGGCACCGGTGGAACCTCACCCTTTGGCAATAATGGCTTTAATCCCGAGGGGGTTCGGATTGGCGGTCAAGGCAAACAAGGCAAAGCAGTCAAGGTTTGGGATAAGCGCCATTTTAAAAATCTCGATGGCGATAAGGAAATCGGCACACGCAATATAAAAGTCGCGCTCCGGCGGCTTCGTAAATTTGCCCGTGAGGGCGCGGTCGACGAGCTCGATCTTGACGGCACTATAAGAGGCACCGCCAAACAGGGTTGGCTTGATATTAAAATGCGGCCCGAGCGCAGGAATGCCGTTAAAGTATTGGCGCTTTTTGATATTGGCGGATCAATGGACGCCCATGTCAAACAGGCCGAAGATCTGTTTTCCGCCGCCAAGTCCGAATTTAAGCGGCTGGAATATTTCTATTTCCATAATTGTATTTATGAACATCTCTGGAAAGATAATTATCGCCGTATGCGCGAGGTCACACCGACCTGGGATATCTTGCATAAATATCCCAGCGATTACCGTGTCGTCTTTGTCGGAGATGCCGCCATGAGCCCTTACGAGATCGCGATGCGCGGCGGCTCGGTTGAACATTGGAATGAGGAAGCCGGCGCGGTATGGCTTCAACGTTTTGTCGATGTCTATCCGCATATCGTCTGGATTAATCCAACGGCGCAGAGATATTGGCGACATTCGCAATCCACCCATATGATTCAGGAAATCATCGGCAAAGATCGCATGTTTCCCATGACATTGTCAGGGATTGAAAAGGCGATGAAAGAACTGGCGCGTTAGTTGTCTCGATACGGTCTTTGTCGATGACGTTTAATGTCTGATCTAATTTTTTTGCGTTTAATCCGCCGTTCAACCGCGCCTTTAGAAGGTCTTGTTTTACGCCGAGGCTTAGGGCGGAAAATAGCTTTTTCAATCAGCTCTTTAAGACGCGCCAAAGCCTCTTCGCGGTTGCGTTTCTGGGAGCGATGTGTTTGGGCTTTGATTGTTATAACACCTGCGCGACTAACACGTTGGTCGGAAAACATACGGATGCGCATTTTGGCCCATTCCGGAATTTTGGAGGATCGACTATTCCAGCTAAGCTGTATGGCCGTGTTTGTTTTATTGACATGTTGCCCGCCCGGTCCAGAGGCGCGCACAGCCGAAAAGCTAATCTCATCCATGAGAATGAAAAGACGCGAATTTATTTCAAGGATGTCGACTTGATCGGTCATCTAAAGAGCCTATTTCAAGCTCGCGGAAATGTCACGCCAAGCCATCATTCTGTAACCGGGATTTAAGACCTTTCGGATATAGTCTCGATGTGATGCGTAAATTGTTTCTGATATCTCTAGCCAGTGCCCTTTTGGCGTCCCCTATTGGAGCCGTCGAATTACCGGCAGGATTTGAGACAGAGCCCGGAACATATCGGACAGAGACCGTGACGTCTTTTGAAGATTGCGAAACACTCTGTCGGTCTGATGAAAAATGTCGAGGCATGCAGGCCCTGCAGCCTGATACCCGCAAGCCGGAGATGATATGTTTTCTCAATGATGGTTTGTCCTCAGGCTCGACATTCACAACCAAACCGCCCAAGCCGCTTGATCTTGATGTAGCCCTCGCCGATTTTAATGCCTACCGAGCCGAGCATGGGTTAAAGCCCGTTACCCTTGATAAGGCTTTGATTGCCGCCTCAGAAATTCACTCTGAAGATTTATCTGATATGGGCGATCTATCCCATACGGGCTCCGATGGTTCCAGCCATAGTGAACGCGCCGAACGGGCAGGTTATCAATATACACAGATTGCCGAAAATGTGGCTGCCGGTCAGAAAAGCTGGCCCGCCGTATTTAAGGCCTGGCAAGACAGCCCCGGCCATAATGCAAATTTGCTGCTCCCAGATGTCACAGATTTTGGGGTTGCTATCGTTTATGATCCCGAGTCGACTTATGTAACCTCTTGGACAATGCTGGTTGGGCGTCCTCTCAAATAAATCTTAAAATTATAGTTAACGAAACGCTAACGACTCTTAGGCAGGGTTGCAGACGAATCATATACTGTGGGGTTCAATGCGTCATTCCTTATTGATATTTTCTTCGATCCTGATCGCGATGCCCGCGCTCGCCGCTGACCCGGGTACCTACCGACATGGTCAGGCTTATCATGCCACCCCCAGCGCTAATTCAGATCAATGCGCTCTGCAATGTCGCGGGGACGCCCAATGCAAAGGCTGGAATTTTATCAAACCTCAGCCAAATATGCAGAGTGGCTTATGTGAATTTAATTCTCTAAGAGTTTCTCCCGTTCCTAGCGCAATTAGTATTAGCGGGGACAATGTCACAGCCAGATCTTATAATGCGAGCATCATTCCCGCTGGGTCAAACACGGTCCGTATTGGTCAAACCCGGAGCGGGCGCACAACGCGCGTCGGCACCGCGCCAGTATCACATGCACCCGTATCAACACGAGCTGTATCCCAAGCGCCAACACGCCGAATCGTAAGACAGGCCGCGCCTGAGAGAATTCAACCTCAAACGGCCAGTTATCGGCCCCCGCAAACTAGCCCAAGCCTAACTGAGCAACAAAATCAGTATCGGCGTGGAGCCGCTAGAACCGCGCCTATCCAGAGGCGGAACGCCCCTCAAGCGCCCCGCTTTAAACACAGCCTTGAATCGTCCCCGCTATATCAGACACGTCCAATTTCTCGACCCTCGCCGGCGGTGCGTCAACCTCGATTGACTCACAATTTGGATGCAGGACAAGTCCAGCCACAACGTTCCGTGCAACACCCTCCGGCGCAGGCCCCAGCGCCCGCCCGGCACGTCGCGCAACGCACTGCGGTACCAATACCATCTCAAAATCGCGCGCCAACGCCGCAACGTCCGAGCGCGCCAGTTGCTCTTCCGCGTCCTATCCCTCGATCACCCATTTCGACAGCTAAGGCGCAAGACAGCTTATTTGGATCACTTCATGACGATGTAAGCGTGCCGTTAAGCTTGACACCTGATATAATTCCTGAGGATCCGGACGCGCCTATTCCGACTGTTGCGTCCGTTCCGACGATCAAAGTCTTAGAAGAAAAATTAGGGAGCCTCGCAGGCGGGCCTGCTAATTAGAACTGGTGGTTTTACGTCGGTATAAATTTCCGACAACACTATAGGCCGCTTTTCCGCAGATATGGAACCAGGCCACCATCACAAAAGCCACATGCGCTCCGACGACAAAGGTTACAACCGGACGATAGGCTATTACCGATTTGGCACCTAACATTGACAAGGTATTGGCCCCAAATGCTAAACCTGTAATCAAAGCTAAAAACATCCAAAACCCCGACCAGTAGAAATTCATGACTTTGGATTTCGGTGAATAAACCACGGCCGGAACAGCAAATAGCGACGCAATCACAACTGTGATCACGAACATCACTGCGGGGGCATAAAACTGTTCCATTTCCTAACACCTTAACGGTTTTTGTCCGTTCCTTCGCCCGAGTTACGCAACCATTGGGCCAAACAATCGAATTAGGAGTTTTATTTTAAGACAAAAAATCCAAATCTGCAAAAAAGAAAGATTTTTGTATACTTTAAGATTTTAAATACGTACATTGTACTACAGTTCAATTTAACGATTCAGCATATAGTTTGGGAGGAAATTATTAGATTATCAGCAAAAATTATAGGGCTGATTTTGGTTTTAGTTTCCATTTTTTTTTCGGGCTCAGCTATTGGAAACAGCGCTGTTCCCGAGTTTAAGAACACTAAACTCGGAAAGTATGTAATATCCGAAGAAGCTTTTAACATCGTTTCTAATAATCCCGACTCAAGCGGTATTGATAATACTATATATGGATCAGAGTGGCGATTACGGCTTTCTGATCAATAGTCTCTAAATTTTTAAGTGAAAATATTACGTATGCTTTTTAGCCCAATGAATAAGTTTTAATTATGGTGGACGGACTTATACCAGCCACGAATATTCAGCCCGAGCATATTCGCATGGCTAGAGCCGGCATTAAGCTCAGCATTCGACAGCTGGCGGAACTGGCTAATATGAACAAGGCTACAATAGTCAGGATAGAAGCTGGGTTGCCGACGCGCGACAAGACTTTAACCACTGTCAGACAGATTTTAGAAGATCACGGAGCCAAATTTTGGATATCAACAACAACGAATAAAGTTCTTATTTCAGTTGATTCCATAAACTAAAACATGCTAAAATAGATGGAAGGGTAAGCGTGTAAATATGCATATGATTTCATACGTTTCGGACGTAATGATCGCGCCTCATATGATCAAAGACGAAATGATCAACATCGTGAACGAGGCGCAGATTAATAATGATCGTAATAATCTGACAGGCGTTTTATTTTACGAAAACAAGCATTTTTTCCAAATTATTGAAGGTGAAGAAAAGAATTTACGGAATGTTTTCACCGCAATCGAGAATGACGGACGCCACTGCCGTTTAACAAAGCTTATTGATCAGCCCGTTCCTAAACGCACATTTACCCAGTGGTCTCTTGAAACATTTTACGTTGATAATCCATCTATAATAAATCCTAGAACTCTCAGGCTCTTACGCGAATTATATGTCCAAAACTTTGGGGTTAGTGCCAATGGCTTACTGGAGTTTGTAGAGAAAATGGTAAATGATATGGATGATTTCAAGATTACCAAAGATCTTGAGCTCTAATCTTTATCCAAGATCACTTTACTAAGATTAATACAGCCGCTTTGCTGGCTATCATACCGACAGGATTTAATTTCAAAGATTATCCAAATGATCGCCGTTGATGCAAATAGGTCATTATTAGTTAGCCAATTTTGGTTTCTGACTGGTATCATTTCACATGACATTTACTCTGGATATATAGGCGCTCACCTGCTTATTTTGCACCGAATCAAAACAATGTTTTTGAAAGTTGAAAAGGCTCTCCCAGACATGAAATCTGCTCTGAAATCTATATCTGCTGCTTTTATGCTATCGCTTGTGGCGCCAATATCCCTTTCTGGATGTGCCTCTACCGCCTATAATATTCAGGAAAAATTCGGGATCGAAAAACGGGATATTTTAGTAACCCGGGTACAAAAAGCGGCTGAATCCCAAGTGGATGCCAAAGAAGAGTTTGCTGATGCTTTAGAAGCTTTTCGGGCTGTCGTAAATATTGGACCAAGTGAACTTGAAACAGTTTATGACGACTTGAAACGAGCTTATGATAAAGCGGAAGGTCAGGCCAATGATGTTCGCGCCCGTGTTAAATCTGTTAAAACTGTCTCGCGGGATTTGTTCAATGAATGGGAACAGGAATTGGGCCAATATTCTGATGCGGGTCTGCGTCGCGCCTCAGAAAGTCAATTGCGCGAAACCCAACGCAGATATGAAGAACTCGCTCAAAAAATGGATGAAGCCACAGCGTCTATGGATCCCGTTCTGACCGTTTTTAATGACCGCGTTCTTTATCTAAAGCACAATCTCAATGCGCGTGCTATTGCCGCTTTAGGAGCCGAAACTAGGAGCCTCGAAGGGGATGTCGCCCGCCTTATTGCCGAAATGGAACAATCCATTGCCGCGGCTGATGCTTTCATAAAAGAAATGGGTGTGGCTTAGGTCTCTTGAAAAAGGCACCCCTTTAACGCCGCTCTTTGGCTTTTAGAAATTGGATGTCCGGGTTTTTTTCCTGCGCATAACCAACATCCCAAGTAGATTTGGCGAGATAGACGGGATCACCGTCAACGTCTTCGGCCATGGTGTTACGGTTCTTGCCTTCAAACTCTTTGATCTTGGCCGGATCATCGCAAGTAATCCAGCGCGCGGTTTGATAAGGCGGGGCCTCAAAGATGACCTCAAGGCCGTATTCGGTTTTGATACGTTCCGACATAACCTCGATTTGCAGCACGCCCACGGCGCCGACAATCATGTCTGATCCCATTTGCGGTTTGAATAATTGGGTCACGCCCTCCTCCGCTAGGCTTTCTAAAGCTTTTCGTAGATGTTTGGCTTTAAGCGGGTCTTTGGTTCGGGCACGACGTAATATTTCCGGCGCAAAATTTGGAATGCCAGCAAATTTGACTTTGCCGCTTTCAGAGAGACTATCGCCAACGCGTAGCACACCGTGATTGGGAATGCCGATGACGTCGCCCGCAAAGGCATTATCGGCCAGCTCTCGGTCTTGGGCAAAAAACAGAATAGGGTTGTGAACCGAGATGGTTTTATTCTCAAAGGTCTTGAGCTTCATGCCGCGCTTAAACTCACCCTGACACAGGCGCAAGAAGGCCACACGGTCGCGATGGTTTAGGTCCATATTGGCTTGTACCTTAAAGACAAAGCCAGCCACCTCTTTGCCTGTGGGTTCTATATCGATTTCTTTGCCGAGTTTTTCCGCCTTTTCCACTTGCGGGCCCGGCGCAAATTCCGCCAATCCGTCAATCAATTCACGGACCCCAAATTTGCGCAAGGCGCTTCCGAAATAGACTGGCGTCATATGACCTTCGCAAAAAGACTGGACGTTAAACTCACCATATTCTTTGGCGAGTTCGACTTCTTCCGTGAATTCTTCAAGCAGAGCATCATTATCAAAATGCGTGGCCAGCGAGTTAGAGCCACTTAACGCTATGCGTTCTGCGCCAGCCGGAGCGTTCCCGCCATCTTCCTCTTTGATGAATTTTAAAAATTCATTGCTACGTAAATCAGCTACGCCGCGAAAGCGTCGGCCCGATGCTGCTGGCCATTGCATGGGGCGCACATCCAGCGCCAACTTATCTTCGATCTCGGACAGCAAATCAAAGGTCTCTTGCCCTTCACGGTCAAGTTTGTTGACGAAAGTCACAATCGGAATATCGCGCAAGCGGCAAACCTCAAACAGTTTAAGTGTTTGCGGCTCAATACCCTTGGCGACATCCAGCACCATAACGGCGCTATCTGCGGCTGTCAGGGTTCGATAGGTATCTTCACTAAAATCTTCATGGCCTGGCGTATCCAGCAAGTTAAATATCAGGTCGTTATGTTCAAAGGTCATGACAGAACTCGAAACGGAAATTCCGCGTTCCTGTTCGATTTTCATCCAGTCAGATTTCGTCCGCCTCGCCTCGCCGCGTGCGGCAACTTTACCTGCTAGATGGATAGCACCAGCGGAGAGCAGCATATTTTCCGTCAGCGTCGTCTTACCGGCATCCGGATGAGAAATAATGGCGAATACGCGGCGGCGCGTCGCTTCTATTGCGGCTTTAGACATAGACGCCGCAGTTACGGGAGCATGAGCCGATATGCAAGGCCATCAGGTGGGGACGCAGGAAAAAACCGCGCTTATTTTTTAAATCTCATCAGATCATTGGCAGAAAACTGCCATTCCGGCGTATTTAAAACCCCCAAGAAATCCGCGCTATACCACGGGCTCTGAGCACTATCATTTGGGTTTTTAAGGACATGCATGTCTTGGGCCGGCATAAAGCTCTGGGCCAGCAAGAACTTTTTTTGTCCCTCCTCATTTTCGACGATATCCATAACGATAATTGAATGACCCGGTAGGCCACCATAAATAAACAGGTCTCCGACCTGAATGTCGCTGACTTGTACAGGTGCTAGTTCCTTGCTGAGCGATAAAGTCCCTGCATAGTTAAATATGATATCCATATATTTTCGAAAATTATTATAAGAATTATCGACGTTTTCTTGTGCGGGCATGAAGCTGACCTTATTCCCGCTCACGACAGGTTTACGTCCGCGTCGCCAGTCATCAAAAGACACTTTGTGACCGCTTGTGAAATTAAAATGAATATTTGAATATTCGCGACGACTATAGTGATATTCGGCTTTTAGTCGCATGACTGCATCGGCGCATTGCTGCAAATCTCTCTTACCCGTATCAAGGTCCAAAACGGCATGATGCTGAGCGTGATGTTTCACGTCACCATAATGATAGCGCACAGGACTACCCTCAGCCTTAAGCGGAAGCTTGCGTAACCATTCACAAAATGACCCCGCTTCGCACGGCGTGCGGTCAAAACCCTTTGGGGGCGGAATGCGATCTTCTAAAGCATTTGATCCGTCATAGTTGGAAAGCCAGCTATAATCGGATATTTGCGCATATGCATGCGTGGCTAGATGTGCAGGCAAAGCAAGCAGACAAAAAAAGGTGATAATCCTCAAAGCTTTAGTTGGCATGCAATCCTCATAAACTTAATCAGCTGTCTAATTATTATGCCTTATGACGCGATAAATTGGAAATAAGGATCACATGTAATTTCCTAACTGTCTTCAACTGGCTCCGTCAAAAAGTGCCGCCCGTCGCGATCCTCAATCTCAATCACCCAAATATCTGGATCCATTTCGAGACGTTTCGCGATCATGGCGTCAATTTCGTCTTCGATAAGAGGACCTTTTGGTAGCCAATTTCGATTGCCGCTTATATCCCGCATGGGTCTGTATAAAACAGCTTTCCCATTCAACAGCCGCACTTTGAGGAGTGCAGCACCCGCATCAGGATCACCTTTATGGATAATGAAGGCGAACGCACCCTTTGTTTCAGCGCGGCGCATTAAGGCCGTTGCCCAAACAGATGTCTTTAGACGGCTAAACACATAAACCCTTTTTATCTTGCGGTCACATCATCCTATTCTGGTGACAGCTCACATTGGCATCGAACTTGCTCCAACATGGACATGTTAACTCTATCAAGTCGCGAATTGTCCCAAAATAAGCTATCTATGGTTAATCTCCTATGGAGTTTGCCTGGTCGGGCATTAGGATTAATAGTGCTATGCATAGCATTTTGCGTCCTTTCAAGCCCCGCAAATGCAAATCTAGCGTCTCGGCAAAGCGTCTCATACAAAGTTCAGTTTGAGAATATCCTTGAGGATCCATTTCGTCAGTTGGATTGGAGCGCACCGTCTACCGAGATGACTTTCGACATACCGGATAACGCTTGGATAAACAGTCTTAGCCTTACACTCAAGGCTAAACCACAAGGTAAGGTCATCAAAAATTCACCGTTGATGGTGCAATTTAATGATGCTGCGCCTATTCCTATACGGCATAATGGATTTGGTTTTTCCGGAAAAATTCGGTTGGACAAACGAGCGTTAAAAGTCAGTCGTAATAAAATCCGAGTCATCTACACCGAAGCATCTGGCGCGAAATGTTTAAATGTCGGTGACGGCATTTGGTTGATTGATGCAAAAGACAGCCATATTGATATTTCAGCCAAAACAAAAAGTCAGGCTTTTCATATAAACAACGTGAAAGAGCGTCTCTCGGCAGATGCGACCCGTCCAAAATCCGTGAGCATAAGAGCACGTGGTACTGACAAAACCAAGTTTGAATTGCTTGTCGCACAAGGGATATCTCACAATATTCAGCCTCTGCCTATATTTAAGACGGACGCTGGCGGCGCTATGGAGATCCGCGTTGGCACACGTGGCTATCTATCACATTATATCGAACATACTGAGTTAACTGAAGGTACAGGTCCACAGATAATCGTCACTCGGAACTATCCCATACAGTTAGTGATTACCGGAGATAGTGATCTGGAGGTAATGCAAGCAGCCAAAGCCTTTGCTAAGGCCCCTCTCCCCTATAGTCGACGCAACTATGTTACAGCAGCGGAATATCTGACCGCCGCAAATGAAACCTTACTGCCAAAGCTTTCCACAGGAAGGTTTGCTTTACACGAAGTTGGGCGACTTAATTTTGATTCATCCTGGGCTCCGCTTGCCAAATCTGTGCATTTTGATGTTGAAGACCCTGCCGCCAGTTATGGAGAACTAAAGCTGCATTTAAACTATAATGATAGTGTCGCGCCCTCTTCTAAGCTCAAGGTGGATCTCAACGGGCAGAGACTTAACACTGTGACATTAGATAAAACATCTAAAAAAATCAGAATAGATATTCCGCAAGGATTACTACAAGCCCTGAACAATAAAATGACCTTCACGCCTGCGCTAGAACCTGCCAATCATCTGAGCAGCTGTAGTGTAGAAAAAAGGAGTCCAGGATTTTCAATCGGGTATAATTCTCAAATACGCCTTGAAAAAGATTACACAACACCCGCTACAGATTTGAGTCGGTTCTCGGCTATGGGCACACCCTTCTCGACAGATCAAGGGAAGAATACGGTCGTTATTCTGACCGGAACGTCCAAAGCTGAAAAACAAGCTAGCTTTGACCTAATAGCACATTTGGTTCGTGTTTCAGGGCATGGATGGTCTGAAGCGGAGATATTAACCGAGCAACCTAATACGCTACCGACCAATAAAAACGTGCTATTCATCGGGCCGAATATTTGTTTGAGACATATTCCTAAAGCGCCGCGTGGCTTGGAAACTGCATTAGGTCAGAGAATATCTCAAACGCCTCGTATTGTTAAAACGGCATCTACTGACGTGAAGGAACATATTCTTCAAACTAGAGAAACGGTGCGAGGTGGTGTCGCTGGGCTGTTTCTCACGCCCGATGACAACTATGTCGGTATAATTACCAACATGCCTGGTCACTATTTTTCTACAAGCATCAAACAACTCACCAAAGATGATCACTGGAACGAACTTGAGGGAAGTGTCGTGCGTTGGAATGGAGATACGGTATTAATGGCACAAACCGCTTATAAAGCTCCAGAGATTAACAAGCCGAAACTTGGCTTTGCAAACTTACCCAAGGTCGACTTAAACGTCCCCAACATTGACTGGACCTTACCGGAGATGAATTGGGCAAACCTTAAATGGCCAGAGCTTAAATTGCCTAAAATTGATTTAGAAACACCCAAACTTTCAAACTTGTTGGTAAAGACATCGAAAGTAGCGACAGTCCCACCGGGCAATCTAAGCGTTAATGAAACCGTACCCACCCCAAGATTAAAACCTCCTGTTTCCCACAATATTAGCAGTCTCCGGGAAACAAATTTACCATCCCAAGCAAAGACCTCATCAGGTTTATTCAAAATTTGGGAAAACTCTAAAGCTTGGGTAGGTCACACATATGGTAAGCTTTCACTCCAATTGAATAATTATATGAAGCGATTCCAATTTAGCGACGCCGCAGAAGACTCTCAATTAAGGCCTAACCTTTTTCTGATAACTTTGATCATCGTGTTTTTGCTATTGGTTTCGGTACTGATAAAACCAAAAAGTAAAACCCCATAATTTAAGGTTAAACGTTACGAGTCATGGGCAAATATATATCTGCACTCGTCCCTTGACCTTTTTGGCTTGCAATCGCAAAGCGCCCTTCATGCAATTCTGCTAAAGACTTCACCAACGTTAACCCCAATCCCGTTCCGCGAATTTCACTGGATTTTCCACTTTCTGTCTGCGCGTAAGGTTTACCGACATCTTTCAATTCTTCGGAACTCATTCCCACGCCATTGTCGCGCACCGTGATATTGAGTACATCACCAACGATCTGAGTACGAACAACGACACGATCTCCTTTGTTTGAGAACTTAACAGCATTAGATATAAGATTGAGCAATATCTGACGAAGAGCTTTACGATCAGCTTCCATCATCAATTCTTGATGCTCATCGCCAATTTCGATACCTAACTGCACCTCGGCAGAATCTGCCATGGGCTGCATCATTTTAATAGAACTGCGGATTACGTCTACGGCATCGAAACTGCTATATAACAGCTCATACTTTCCGGCATCGATTTTACTCATATCCAGAACATCACCGATAAGGTCCAGCATATGTTGTCCGCTATCATGTATGAGGTCAGCATATTCAGCATATTTACCCGGCAAAGGCCCAAACAAGCGTGAGCGCATCATATCCGAAAAGCCAATAATCGCGTTTAACGGAGTCCGTAACTCATGACTGACACCGGCAAAAAATAGTGATTTATCCTGCGTATCTTGCAAAGCGAGCTGATTGGCGGTTTCGAGATCAAGTATACGAGTGTCGTCCTTTGTATTATCCAAAAAATGCAAAAATATGTCGCCATCCTTTGCTTTTGAAGTTGTGATTGTCACCCGCTTAGCATGATTGCCATTCTTCAAAGAAAATTTTTCTTGAAGGCTGTCACCCGTTTCACGGGTGCTTGTTATCATCAAATTGACGAAATCCTTTTCGTCCTGCCAATAAAATAAATCATCAGTCGATAATCTATCTCGGCGACTTGATAATCCGAACATAGATTTAGCACTTGGGTTGGCATAAGTCATAGTATTGGACGGGCCCACGCGGAAAACTGCGCCCGGAACATTGTCAAACAAACTATAATCTAATACATTATTCTGTACGACCTTTGTTCGGCTAGATGCAGCACCAAACATAGCCGCTACCAAAAAGGCGATAGTCGATGCTATGCCCGCCTTTTGGCCCCAATCTGACTGATAGTCGGACGCTATGGCATTCAATCCCCCAAAGCCTTGCTCACTGGCGTAATATAACAAAGCTGCAAATATGGCCGAAAGAAACATAGCCTCAATGACTTTTTCTTTTTCAAACAATGCCGCCGCGGCCGGAGCGCATAAAAACAAGATCGCCATAGGAACGAACGCAATCGATAAGCAGGCTAAGATAGCGAGGCTTAACCAGCCAATAATAATGAGAATTTGTGCCCATTCTTGACGCAAAACCGGATATAACGCCAAGCTTAAAAAGGCTGGCAAAGATCCAACAAATGCGTAAGGAAGAAGTGTCGTAATATTGGCATCGCGTAGCACGGCGGCAATCATTGCAGATGCAATACATACCAACCATATAATTGCGGCAACCAATAGCCCCTTATTTTCAGCTTTTATAGAGATATTGATTCCTTACGTCTTAGGCACACAACAAAAATGAAAACTCTATCCAAAACCAGTCATTTCCCGTGATGAGCGAATCATCAAACCCAATTATGCAATATTATTTATGATTTCACGATTAACAGGGGAATTTAGCTTCGAACTTAATCAGGACAGATCAAAATTGCTCGAAGCAACCTTTCGTCAGAATATGGCCTTAAAACGCAAATATTAATATGAAATGCAGCGCTAGAAAAGCAATCTGACTGAAAATTAACGACCCAAAATGATTTTGCGCATTGGACTTAAGCCCAGTTAAGACTAGTCTCAATATCTAACCCCAAGTCGAGAGTCGTGCGTGACATTGCCATATCACCAGAAACGCAATTTCTCTCCCTATCGTGATGATGAACCTTGGGCTGAATATTATGACGATATTGCCCGCCGTGGGCAGACGGCCGCTGCGATCGCTTTCGCCGTACATATTGCCTTCTTTTTTATGCTACAGCCATCATTTCGCATGCCGGACATACCGCAAGACCCAGATGTCATTCCAGTACAAATAATCGCTTTCGAACAAGCTGCACCTGAGCCAGCCGCCGAACCCGAAATCTTAATACCTGTTCAACCTGCGCCGAGTCCAAGTGTAAGAATAAAACCTGAACCGCCGGCAACTCCCGCACCGCCACCACCACCGCCTCCTCCTCCTCCTCCGCCGCCGCCGCCGCCGCCGCCGGAAGTTATTCCCGAACCGGAAATTATTCCGCCACCCCCAGCGCCCGAAATTTTGGCTACCGAGACCCCCCAAGAGGTAGACGTCGTGACACCTCAACCGATACCGGTGCCGATACCTCAACCCACGATCGAATATGAAGTTGTCCCCGAGCCGACACCGGTCGTACCGGAGCCCATAATAGAACAAGACCCACTTGACCCTAATCCAAATGAATGGAGACCCTATACCCCCCCAGACCCAGAACCCGTGCCGGAACCCGTCATTGAACCCGTCATTGAGCCAGAACCAGATCCGGTATTGGAACGAGAACCACTCGATCCTAATCCGAATGAATGGCGACCTTATATACCGCCAGAACCCGAACCAGAGCCAGAACCCATTGAAGAACCTCCTATTGCTGGCGCTGTGATAGAACCCATTGAACCGGAAACTATTGAACCAGAACCTCTGCCAAGCATTCCAGAGGACGTTGAAATCACGCCTGATCCGGAACCAGCCGTTATCGAAAATACGGAACCCGAAGAAAGACAGCCTGATGAACCTGAATTCATAACGACGGCACCGACTATTTTGGCTTCGCCAGAGGCGCCCACTACAATAGAGGAAGCCGATCGTGCCATCCCTCAATCTCAAGCAGCGCCAGTCGCTAACCAACCTCGTGGATCAGGTGCTCCGTCCAATCAGCAGGCTGGTGGAGCTAATGCGCCAAACCTAGGTGGGCCATCAAGAGGTGGGGGGAACTTATTCGGAGGTGGCACCCAAAGATCAAGTCCCGGAGCGAGCGGATGGACGCTTGCGCCAGGAAGCTATGGAAATTCACCCGGAGCGGGATATCAGGGGCTTAATCTTGATATTCGCTGTCGTGAAGCCGATCGAACACATGAGGATTGCCCAGAATATTTACGTCAGTTTCAAGGGCGTAATAGCGGCGGTTTTGAAAGTTTTGGAGCTCATTCGACAGGCGGCACGCCAACGCGGTCAGCCAGAGCAGGAACACAATCTAATCAATCGGTCGGCGGCGGAACTAACCCATGGGATCGTGGCATTGGAAGCAATAGTATAAACGCAGGTGGCCCGTCAGAAAGCATATTGGATGATGCAGATTTTGGTCGAACCTTCCTTAGCACACCTCTGGGTGACGGAACAGCGCCCGGTCGTCTTACCGATATTTTTAAAGAACCGCGTGAACCTTGGAATGAACCCAAGGAATTAGAGGACATTCCGACAGAGCCTATTACACTCGATGGTAATTAAGCGGCTGCCGTTTGGATAAATTCGACAAGATCATCAGTGATTTTATCAACAAGTCCTGGATCATCACCTTCTGCCATGACGCGAATAACGGGCTCAGTCCCAGAAGCACGAACAAGAATACGTCCTTTAATGCCCATATCTGATTTCGCGTCTTCAATCGCTGAGATAACTTTGGGATCATCCATAGGCGACGCCCCGTCATAGCGCACATTTTTGAGCATTTGCGGCACGGCTTCAAATAAGTTGAGAACTTCACTGGCTGGACGCTCCGACCGAACTATCTCAGCTAAAACCTGTAAAGCCGCAATGGTACCATCTCCAGTTGGACTAAAATCAGTCAAGAGCATATGCCCGGATTGCTCTCCACCAACATTATAACCATCAGCGCGCATGCGCGCAGCAACATGCCTGTCTCCAACATTGGTTCGGATCAAGGATAATCTCCGATCAGCCAAATATCTTTCTAGTCCCAGATTAGACATAACTGTTGCAACAATGCCAGGTTTCGCTAGCTGCCCACTGGAAAGCCAACCCGATCCAATAAGAGCAAGTAGCTGATCCCCGTCAATAATGCGCCCCTTTTCATCACACATAATAAGGCGATCAGCATCACCGTCGAGTGCAATGCCCACGTCAGCATCCGATTCTAAAACGGTTTTTGATAAGAGAGCCGTTTTGGTCGATCCACAATCCTTATTGATATTGAACCCATTTGGGCCCACGCCAATTGGAATTACTTCTTCTGCGCCCAATTCCCAAAGCGTATTTGGTGCCGTTTTATAGGCCGCGCCATTGGCGCAATCGATCACAATGCGTAGACCTTCCAGCCGCATTTTTCTCGGGAATGTCGATTTCACAATTTCAATATATCGTGCTTGCACATCCTCATAACGCACAACCCGGCCCAATAATTCAGGCGATATCATCGCGTCACGCCAATTTCCATCCGCGATAGCTTCAATCGCGGCTTCGGTATCATCAGAGAGTTTACGACCATCAGGACCAAAAAACTTTATGCCATTATCAGCAAACTGATTATGTGAAGCCGTGATCATTACACCTAAGTCAGCACGCATGGTCCGGGTCATGAGAGACACGGCCGGCGTTGGCAGTGGACCAAAAAGGCGAACATCCATGCCCGCAGATGTAAATCCTGCAACCAAGGCAGGTTCAATCATATAGCCAGAAAGGCGGGTATCCTTACCGATAACGACTAAATGGCGTCTCTCCCCACCATTTCGGAAAAATTTACCTGCTGCGATACCCAAACTCATGATACTATCAGGCGTCAGATTCCCTTCATTAGATCGTCCACGCACGCCATCTGTGCCAAAATATTTTCGTTTTTCAGTCATAGACAAAACTTATAAAGGAAATCATTTTCTAAATTATAAACACACTCTCGATAAAATTTGTTTATTCTAGGGCCGATTTTATGACATTTTCACCTTGAAAAGCATAATATCGTTCTACGCCATAACCATTTTCTCTCAAAATATCTTGCAAACTATCCTCACCCAACAGATGGGCAATCCCAATAGCTGCGAACGCGGTACCAGATCTGTTCATAAAGTTCTCAAATTCTGAAACCCACAAATGGTTGCGATCAACTCGTAGGGCTTGATAGAATTCAGATGAACTTAACTGAAACGGTTCTAGGGCCACTCTTTCCAACTCTTTTGCATTACCAACCGCCCAAGCATCAGCAATGTCACTCAGGTTTTGACCTAATTGGGAGTAATTAGCCATAGTTTCGGTGAGCAGCGTCATTTGAACATCTCTGGATTGATCCGCGCTCGCATGAATTTGTCGCTTAATCGTATCCAGATAGATTATATTTTTACCCAAATGTTGTGCTTGCATTTTCAAAGTTTCATCCGCGGCAAAATCTGAAAAAAGCCCTGCTTCATTGGCCGCAGAAACTGTTAAAAGCTCACTGGCAAGCCAAGGTTTCATACCCTTAAGCAACTCCCGAGTTAGCTTCCCGTTATGAACGACAGCCTCAAATAGATTGAGCTGATAATTATCCATGTGATCCGTTAGAGTTTCCCCATTTTGGAAAAATCCCAAAGTCTGGGTCAACACGCTAAGTTCTAATTGCGCGGTATCCGCCGTATCGATTTCGAAATATATTGTGCCTGCTTCCCCAAACGCCGCTTTCATATCTTCGCGTTGCCAATCCATATCCTCTGAAAGAAGATGCACCGTTCCATATAAATAAAGTGTGCTATCCTCATCCTTAACAATCCAAATAGGAGGTCCATCATTACGCGACTGGGCAGCCGCCACTTTTTCATCAACACTCCCGCCTATTCCACAAGCGGTGAGCAGCACGGATAAAATTATAATTGGAATAAGAGTATATTTCTTGGATATCATGCAACTTTCATCCAATATAATTTAAACATTCACAAGCTTCGAATGGGGTTTGCATCACGCCTCCGGATAGATTATGCAGCAAACTTAAACCCGCACCCGTAGCTCAGCTGGATAGAGCGCTGCCCTCCGAAGGCAGAGGTCATAGGTTCAAATCCTATCGGGTGCGCCAAAGCTCTTGTGAGTCAATTATAAATAAGGTTGATCGAATGAAAATCCAATTTCTTATTACAACTATCGCCGCGTCCCTGATGTTTTCAGCTTGTAACTCAGACGGGAACTCAACACAGGAAACAACACAAGAAGTCGTCACCGAAACTACATTGGCAAGTGTTATAGCACATGAGAGACGAGCCAAACATCAAGCTCGAGATCAATTTCGTCATCCGAAAGAAACTCTTGAGTTTTTTGAGGTCGGCCCCGGCAAAACCGTATTAGAAATATGGCCCGGCTGGTATTCAGATATTATCGCCCCCTATCTGAAAGCTCATGATGGGAAATATGTGGCAGCCCTTATTCCAGACAGCTTTGGGGAACGTTATAAAGACCGCAACGCAGCCTTTAAAGTCAAATATTCTAATGCCGAAATTTATGGCGATGTCGATTTTGGATCCTTCGCAAAAGATGCTGGCGCCATTTACACCCCAGAAAGTGCAGATGTTGTTTTAACTTTTAGAAATGTCCACAACTGGATGAAAGGTGGCTATGCAGAGCAGGCTTTTGACGAGTTTTATGCCGTTCTTAAACCTGGAGGCATATTAGGCGTCGTTGAACATCGCCTCCCAGAGACAGCTACCCAAGATCCTCAAGGCAAAACAGGGTATGTCCAAGAAAGTTATATGAAGGCTTTGGCCGAAGCCGCCGGGTTTGAATTTGTGGCATCAAGCGAGGTCAACGCTAACCCGAAAGATACAGCGGATCATCCCGTAGGCGTTTGGACATTACCACCACGTTCGCGATCTCCCAAAGAAGGATCAGAAGCCGCTAAAGACTTTAATGCAGAGCTTTACAAAAACATCGGAGAGAGTGACCGCGCGACGTTAAAGTTCAGAAAACCCCTCTAGTTGCGGTTTCTGACTTAGTTGCAAAACAACCTCGATAAAAAAGGGAAGTCTTCTAAATGACAAATGACGACATAGCTAACAAGATGAAAGAAGCTTTAGAAAGTGCAGGAGGTTTATCAAACTCAGTCAAGTTTGACTTCGGGGATGATGGACAAATCGTGGCCTCAGGTACCGAGGCTGTCACAATTGATGATGACGCCGATTGCACCATCACGATCTCTAAAGATGACTTCATTGCCCTTTCTAAAGGCGAGCTAGACCCGATGGGAGCCTTTATGTCGGGAAAGTTGAAAGTTGCTGGTGATATGTCGGTTGCATTGGGCCTACAAAGCCTCTTTGCCTCTATGTAATATAAGGCTCATGTCTTAGCTGATAGATGACCACAAAAACCAAATTTCCTCTGGCAGATGTCATTAGGCCGCATGAAAACTCCTTGCCAGACGGTATTAAAAATACGGCTAAATTTTATTGGTTGGACAATGACGGTGTAAAACTTAGGGTGATGTTAGCGCATCCCAAACAGAGTGAACCGCGCGGAAGTCTCATACTTCATCCGGGTCGGACAGAATTCATAGAGAAATATTTGGAAACAGTTGAAAACTTTCTCGAGCGTGGATTTACTGTCTTGGTCATCGACCCCAGAGGACAGGGATTATCAGACAGATTACTGGAAGATCGGACAAAGTCATATGTTGCGCATTTTCAAGATTATGCGAATGATCTTGCCTTCGCTATATCAGAATTCGGAACATCCTTACCAAAACCACATATATTAGTCGGTCATTCCATGGGAGGTTGTGTCGTACTTCAGTCAATTATCTCGGGAGTAACAAATCCTTCGGCTGTCATCTGCTCAGCCCCCATGTTGGGGTTATTCGATATTGATACAATTATTACCAGATTTATAATCCGATGTTGTGACTGGATGGGTATGTCCAAGAAAAACTTACCTTTTCAGGGACAGAAAGTTGGTCACACGCCAACATTTAAAGGTAATAAACTCACGTCAGATCCCACACGTTTTAAGCGCTGGGCGGAATATTTTAAAACCTCACCGGCTTTACGTTTAGGACCGCCAACGATTGGGTGGGTGTCTCAGGCCATAAAGGCGATGGCTTATGTGAATAGAAACGCCGCCAATGTGAAAATTCCCGGTTTAATAATCGCGGCAGGCGGCGATCCCATCGTTGACCCGGCGACTAACCGGAGGTTTTGTGAACTATCGGGGCTGGATTTTCATGTCGTCCGCGGGGCCATGCATGAATTATTTATGGAACGGGATGAATACAGGGAGAAATTTTTGTCGGAAGTTGACGCATTCTTAGATAGAAACGCGCTCTAATTTTTTGGGTAACAAATTAGACACGCGACCCTTCGCCGCAAAGAAAATCTGTGGCTTTCAGCTTGGCTTAACCCCTAGATTTGCATATTAGGGCTCAACTTTAGACTCGGAATGGAAGAGCTATGAGCGAAGGCGATCTCGGATTTAATAAAATTGCGGCTGCAATATTGGCAACCGCACTAGGCTTTATGCTCTTAAAGGAAGTTTCTCATTCCGCTATGCATGTGAAGGCTCCCGCAAAACCTGTTTATTTCGTCGGTGACATATCCCCAGTGGGCTCTGAGTCTGGAACTCCCGAAGAGCTTCCCTTCCCCCAAGAGTCATGGATTGCGGCAATGGATGCCGCGAGTGGTCAAACTGCTTTTGGTGCGTGTACATCTTGCCATACCATAGAAAAAGGCGGTGGTACTCTCACAGGACCCAATCTCTGGAACATAGTTGGTCAACCCTCCGCAAGCGTAGACGGCTTTGCTTATTCCGGCGCCATGAAATCCGCCAACGTGATTTGGGATTATGAAGCACTTGATGCTTATCTCACCAAGCCGGGGCGGTATATTAAGGGCAATGCCATGACCTTTATTGGTATTAAGCAGGAAGGTCGTAGGGCGGCCGTGATTGAATATTTACGCGTGAATGCGGATAATCCTCTAGACCGTCCAACAGCGGCTGTTATGGAAGCCGAGTCCATGGAAGCTATGGAAAAGCCAATGGCTCAAGATGAAGCCAGCACAGACGGTGAAGCTATCAAAATGATCGACGGCTCCGTCGAAAAAATGGACAAGACCATGGAAGACGCCAAAAAAATGGATAAAACTATGGAAGACGTAAAAGATTTGATGGACGAAAAGATCGGGACCATCAAAGATTTACCAGGTAAGGATGGAAACTAAAATTCCAGTCTACGAATAGCTGTAATTGGACCAGACTTTTCCTTTATACGTTTAATAGCGGTAGATAAAAGCTCGCTCTCGACTTTCATGTGATAAGCATTGGCGTGAATTATCTTGCTTGCGGATTGCATAATCCCAACATGGCCTTTCCAAAACACCAAGTCCCCACGCTTCAAGCCTTGCTTGCGCGTAACTTCCTTACCCATTTTGGCTTGCATATCTGAATCTCTAGGTGCGTCTTGACCAATTGAACGTAAAGAGGCCTGAACTAATCCAGAACAATCTAAACCGTCCGAGCTAATGCCACCCCAAACATAAGGTAGGCCTGCATGAGATTCCGCGACCATTACATAATCACCAGACTCAACCGATATATTTCCAATATGCAGCTTGTGAACAAACCCAAGTTCGGTCTCTAAAAATTCCGCTTTATATTTTCCTTTAAGCCCCGCGCCTAAATGCAAATATGTGAGGATTGGCGATTTTATATCCCGGCCTTTAAAGACAGGGGCTTTCAGGGATGAAACGACATGAGAGGGCTTGAATGTATTTTCGGATAGTTGTTTTGCTTTTACGAAGCCAACATATCCTTTCACATTTGACCCTTTTATCGGGCTAACTTCCTGCCCCCACGCCCAACCTCGGGAGACTTGACAGACCAAAAACTGCGTTCCGTAAAGTAGTTGCGTATCAACTGCACTTTTTGCGGAGCCGATACGAAGGAGCGGTGCAACCGGAACATTGACGACATAACGCTTGGCATGGCGTTTCTTTTCAGGCGGAATATAGGTCCTGAGATCTTGAACCATTAAGCTGCAAACAAATCAGACTGGCGGGGTTTCATTTGTGATACAATCTGATCACCTAAGCGCGACAAATATTTGGAACCCGGACCTGTGCGTTGAACTATGATAGATCGTTTATCGTTTGGATCAGAGCGGCGTATGATAAAATCATAGCGATTTAGTGTATCCAAGGCGCGGCAAATAACGGCCTTAGTTACATTGAGTTTACCGGCGAGCGATCGAACCGTATGTGGTCCAGGCACTAGATATACGGTACTAAGAATTGCAAATTGTCGAGGTGTTAATTCCGGACCTTTGTCCAAAATTGTATCAAGCGTGATTGAATGCCAAAGCGCTAAAGCATCTCTTCTGTTGAAGGATTTTTGTCGCGCTAAACTGGGCATATGACCTCATGCAAATCACTTGAACTTGATGATTCGCATGAACCGGATTCTTCGGTCAAGTAGCTGACGTTCGTTTTTTCTTAATTCTTGGTTAACCGATTCAAATATCAGGATATTTTTCTTGAAAAGAACGACCTAAATTACTCAGGGAATAAAAACATAAGCTCTTATCGGGATTAGGAGTCGAAATTACTCTCTATTCCGCCATTTTTAAGCCATTCATAAAGGCTTCTCAGCGCAAACATTTCTCCCCCTTTTGGGTGCCCAGGCTCACTCGTCGGATTCCATCCATAAACATCAAAATGCATCCAAGGAAAATCCCCTACAAATCTCTGAAGAAATAATGCGGCAGTTACGGACCCCGCAAAACCACCTCCCGCATTTTTCATATCTGCAATGGGCGACTTTAACATTGATAAATAAGGGTTCCAAAGCGGCATATGCCAAATCGGATCAGAGAGCTTTTTACTATAATCTAATATGCTTTGAACAGGACCGGTTCGGTTACAATAAAATGGCGCTAATTTCGGGCCCAAGGCAACACGGGCAGCACCAGTCAATGTTGCGAAATCAATAATAAGCGCGGGTTTGTCTTCAGTCGCTCGCACGAGGGCATCGCCCAAAACCAAACGACCTTCCGCATCCGTATTATCAATTTCAACAGTCAACCCGGCTCGCGACGGTAAAATATCACCGGGTCGAAACGCTCCGGCAGAGATTGCGTTCTCAGCAATCGCTAACAACACATGAAGCCGAATAGGGAGCTTGTTTGCCATGATCATTTGAGCAAGAGCCAAAGCATGTGCGGCACCACCCATATCTTTTTTCATGAGGCGCGCACTCGTGGCAGACTTAATATTCAGTCCACCAGTATCAAAAGTGATGCCCTTCCCAACAAGGGCCAATCTTGGATGTGCAGGATCGCCCCACTCTAATTCCACTAATCGCGGTTCTTCATGAGCGGCTCGACCGACAGCATGTATCATTGGGTAATTTTCGTTTAAAAGCGCATCGCCTTTAGTCACCCGTTTGGTAGCGCCATAATTGTCAGCAAGGGTTTCAGCGGCCTCTTCAAGAGCAACAGGTCCCATGTCCCCTGCGGGGATATTAATAAGATCTCTTCCGAAGTGGATAGCTCTTATAATATTCTGTACTTCATCCAATATTATTTGGTCTGATAAAACCAGAACCGGGAATGACTTTTTATCGCTCAGATATTTATCAAATTTATAAGCGCCTAAACCCCATCCCATAGCCGCTAGCATTTCCGTCCAGTCATCCGGCATAGACGCAATAACATAATTTTCAGGACGAATACTGGCGGATAAACCTCCAAGATTAATGGCGCCGGCCATATCATTTTGCGGCGAGCCTGCCCCGAATAACACACAAGCTATATTGCCATCGCCGTCCGGAATTTGTACTCGCTGACCTGCTTCACCCGAAAAATTTCTATGAGTCGCAAAATTTAACTGAGCACTACTCAGCTTATCTTGATGATCCCTCCAATCATTCGGTCGGCATATATGAATTGGAATCGCGACCTCATGAATTTCCAATTCACTGTCATGTTTAAATATCAAGCTCATGCAACACCAATTTCATAAAAAATAAACGATTATTAACTGTCTTTGTTTACTTTTGTTAACGAATTCTTATCTCTGCGCAACCAAGACTTGGTGCCAATTAACCATTTGAATGGAGGCATTCCATGTCAGCACGCCTTGCTATTGCTATCTGTTTGGGATTTTCGCTCTCAGCTTGTTCATTTGCGAGTAAATATAATGCGGCTGAGCAGGAAATGGCAGATTCCCTGACACCGTCTAAATATCAGCCAGCCACACGTGAATTACGCGATAATATCGATACTCAAGAGGTATTCGCCCAGGCCGCATTTTGGTCACATGAATATCAACTTAATCCTGGCGATCTAGAAGCGGCGATTAAACTGGCTGCCGCCGTTCGGAAAATGGGAAATCCCGAAAAAGCCATTGAAATCACCCAGACATCTCGGGCGCTATATCCAAAGGACCCCTACCTAGCTGCGGAATATACGGCCGCACTTATTGCGGCCGAACGAGGAAGTGAAGCGATCAAGCCGTTGGATACGGCTTTACGCACCGCTCCAGGATATGCGCGGCTTTGGTCCCTCAAAGGTGCGGCGTTGGATCAAGAGGAACAATATGATCTAGCAAGAAAGCATTATGGGCGAGCCTTACAAATAACACCTCACGATCCCAATATTATGGCAAATATGGGCTTGAGTTATGCGCTTTCTGGTGATTCACATACGGCGGAAACCTGGTTAAGACGTGCAGCATCAATACCAGGCGCAGGCGCTAGCGTTAAACAAAATTTGGATCTTATCCTGCAATTACAAGGCAAAACTTCCAAAGTTCAGAAATCAGCAGAATTAAATACTCCAGCGTTAAGAACAACACCTACAAGTCAGACCTCAAGAGTACCACGCAGCACGGGTATACCTACTCCAACCGGTTACCCCGCTCCAACAAATGGTAATTTTGGATATAGGTCCAATGTCAATGTTGTCGGAAATACGGCGGGTGCTCCCAGAACGGCAAGTGAAGCGGCCAGAGCGGCTGCAAGTCAATCTGCGGGTCGACCACCGATACAAAGACCTGTAAGAAATGTCCAACAACAGGGGAATATTTTAGAACATATTTCAAAATCCCTTCGACCACGAACGGCAACCCAACCTCAAATCGCCCAAAGGCAACAAGGGTATTATCCTGCTCCGCAGACGACAAGACAACCGCAGGCCCTCGCTCAAAGACCAACGGCAACAGCAGCAACGGCGCAACCAAGAGGCGCCGCAAGAAGCCGATATTAATCGAAGTATTATTATTTATCTCAAGATGAGAAAAAAGCTTTGTTTATAAAGCTTCTCCTAGGCGCATACCAGCCGGAGTTAGGATCACAATAAACAGAACTGGTACAAAGAAAATAATCATTGGAACCGTTAACTTAGCTGGAAGTGCTGCCGCTTTCTTTTCAGCAGCCATAATCCGCATTTGACGGTTTTCGTTGGCCATTGTTCGTAATGTATCACCCAATGGGGTACCATATCTTTCGGCTTGGACGAGCGCTGTCGAAACAGCTTTGATACCTGGGTGATTATTTCGCCTCGCCAAATTTTCATAGGCTTGTCGACGGCTCTGTAAATAAGATAGTTCAGCAGTGGTTAGAGAAAATTCTTCTGCAAGCTCCACGGAATTTTCGGCCATTTCTTGCGAAACACGGCCGAAAGCTAACTCAACAGACATCCCTGACTCAACGCAAATCAATAATAGGTCCAGAGCATCAGGAAACACCGGAGAAATCGATGCTATGCGTTTATTTGCTTTATTTTTTAGAAAAATTCCTGGCAAGTAATAACCGAGCACAACAAGCACAATTGTAATGAGCAAATTTTGAGAAAAGCCTTTATTAGCCACGTTAAGCCCTAAGAAAAAAACTAAACCTATAATCAGAAATATAATCGGTAGTGCAAATCGAGCAAAATAGAACATATATATCGGTCGCTGGCCTCTTAATCCGGCTTGGGCGAGTTTATCTTTAAGGTCTGCCGCGGCCAGCATTTTCTCAAGACTAAGGTTTTCAACAAGGCTTCTGACACCACCTTTTGAATCAGTTCTCAAGCCTTTAGGTGCGTTAAGAGACTTCATTCGCGCTTCGCGCATACCCTCCCGTGCGTCAGAAACCGAGTTCATTCGCTTTTTTAACTTATCGCCCTCAAGCATAGGGCTGACTATCGTGTATATAGTTCCAACGACCAATAAGGCCAAAATTGCCATAAAGGCATTTTCAAACATAGCGGCAGATTCGGGGTTCATTTATCTACGCCTATATCTTAAAGTTTATCATTTTTTTCATAACGACAATGCCCGTTAACATCATGCCCGCACCAATCATAAGGTTTCTGTGACCTGTTGGCGTCGTATAAAGTTCTTCCATATAATCCGGCGAGGCCAATGTTACCAAAACCATGACGACAATAGGCAATGCTCCGACAATCATCGCAGATGCTTTAGCTTCAGCAGACAGTGCCTTAATTTTTTCACGCAGCATTTTACGCCCGCGTAAAACGTTAGAGAGGTTAGCTAAAGATTCGCCCAAATTACCACCGGTGGTGCGTTGAATATTCAATACTGTTGCGAAAAAGTTTACTTCGGAAATTGGCATCCGCTCGTACATTCGTTCAAGACATACTTCTATAGGCACCCCAACAGACTCGCCTTCAACGACTAATTTAAACTCGCTGGAAACAGGCTCAGGTGATTCATGAGCAATAATTTTAAGACAATCCCCCAGAGGCAAACCAGTGCGTACCCCCCTTACAATTATATCCATGGCGTCCGCAAAACTTGCAGAAAACTTTTTTTGACGACGGCCAATTAAAAAGCCAAGATACCAACGTGGGACACCTAGGCCAAATGCAAATGCAACGGCGGCAGCGATTTTAGGATCCCTTGAGATAAAAAATGCGACACCACCTGCTGCTGCACCTACGATAAAAGATATAAGCATAAAGGTTTGAGGGGTCATGTCAGAATTGGCTTGGATGAGCCGAGATTTTAACGATTTTTGTTTTTTGGCTTTATCTTTTTGTTCGGCTTCAAGATTTCCAATGGAGGCTTCAATTTGCTTTCTTCGAGAATTCGTATCTTCTTGCTTCAAAAAAGCAAATATACTCTTGTCACCGCTATTAGACCCTGAATTTGCAACAGATTTAATCCTCTTCTGAGCACCCGAACTTGAACCTCCATCCAAGAGAAGGAAAATGATGGCAACTACCACCAAAGCACCTAACGCTGGTATGAGTGTAGCCAAATCCATGACTAGGAACCTGCTTCATCTAGAGCTTCTGCTAAATCTTTTTCAAGATTGAAATATCGCGCACGATCCCAAAAAGCTGGTCGTGCAATACCTGTTGATTTATGTTCACCAATAATTTTTCCGTTAGCGTCTTCGCCGTCCATTTCATACACGATTAAATCTTGAGTAACGACAACATCACCTTCCATACCAATAACCTCGGTAACTCTTGTGATACGTCTTGATCCGTCTCTCAAACGCGTCGCTTGAACAATCACGTCAACAGACCCGACAATCATTTCTCGAATAGTTTTGGTCGGAAGATTAAATCCACCCATAGTGATCATACTTTCTAGACGAGAAAGAGCTTCGCGCGGTGAGTTGGCGTGTAACGTTCCCATTGACCCATCATGGCCGGTATTCATAGCCTGCAGAAGGTCAAACGCTTCAGGACCACGAACCTCACCTACGATAATCCGTTCAGGGCGCATACGCAGACAGTTTTTAACCAAGTCGGACATTGTGATTTTGCCTTTGCCCTCAAGGTTAGGCGGCCTGGTTTCGAGGCGAACCACGTGTGGCTGTTGCAATTGTAATTCAGCCGCGTCTTCACACGTAATGATCCGCTCATCAGGATGAATAAATCCCGTCAGACAGTTTAGAAGGGTCGTTTTACCGGAGCCTGTACCGCCGGAGATTACGACATTACATTGGCATGCTCCAATAATTTGAAGCACTTTTGCTCCTGCCGGTGAAATTGACTTAAACTCCACCAAGTTAGCGAGAGTAAGCTTATCCTTTTTAAACTTACGAATTGTAAGTGCTGGTCCGTCAATAGAAAGGGGCGGGGCAATCACGTTCACACGTGAACCATCTAGCAAACGCGCATCGCAAATCGGACTGGCCTCATCCACGCGTCGTCCAACCTGGGATACGATGCGCTGACAAATGTTCATCAACTGTTGATTGTCTCTAAAACGGATATTTGTTTTCTCCATTTTACCTTGAGTTTCGATGAAAACATGTTTGGCCCCATTGACCATTATATCTGCAATGTCATCTCGTGCTAACAACGGCTCTAATGGGCCATATCCTAAGATATCGTCGCAAATCTCATTGATTAAACGCTTTTGCTCTATCGTCGACAATCGAACATTGCGGATCGCGATAATTTCGTCGACAATAGTTTGAATTTCTTCGCGAGCACGCTCGGGTTGCATACCTGCTAGAGCCGAAACATCGATAGTCTCAAACAGGGCGTTAAAAATTGTTGCCTTAGTCTCAAAATATTCTTCAGAGACATCTCTGGCAGGAGCAGACGAAGCGACCTCAGTCGTCGTTTCTATTTTAGTCTCAGGAGCGGGTTTTGACGCTTCCTTAGTTGGAGCTTGAGTAAGAGCTGCAGTATTGGCTTGACGCTTTCCAAACATTCTCGGTTATTTCCTTCCAAGCATTGAGAAAAGAGAAGATTTTTCACCGGAAGCTTTCTTATCGGTTTTTCCGTCTTTCTTTCTGCTCAACATAGAGCGACCACCTTTAGATTTGCCAGCAATAGGCGCAGGAAACTTTCCTGTTTTAAGGCGCTGAGCAATGTAGTTTAAGCCTGCCACAGTTTCTGAAGCAGTTTTTATCTCTGTAAGCATTTTTCCGTCATTTGCAGCCTCGGTGAAAGCTTCCGGATCATAACCGATGACTAATGAGGGCTCCAGTCCAACAGCCGCACCAAAATCCTTTACGGATATTTCTGCGTTTTTCGTTGTCCCAATCTTGTTTAAGACCAGTATCGGCTCGGCATCATTGGGTCTCTCTGCATTTAGAAAGTCTATCAAGTTCTTTGTATTTCTTAGATTTGCCAAATTAGGTACAGCGGTGATCACGATATCATCCGCACCTGTCAGAACATTTGATGTCCAATCACTCCAGAAATGAGGCATATCCAAAATCGTTAAGGGGCTTATTGCACGAACCTCATTCACGACCGTTTCATAAGCCTCAGATGACATTACCGGCCTAGAACCAAGCGTGCCTGATGCCGCTAATATTGACAAATTAGGCGTATGCCTGAGCATGATCCGATCTAATAAATTTTCATCGAGTCTGTCAGGTTGTGATAATGCTTCCTCAAGTCCTTCGGTCGCATCATATGCAAAATCAAGCCCTGTCGTTCCCCAAGACGCATCTAAATCTATTAAGGCCGTTGCTTGTTGAATCTGTTCAGATAAACACCAAGCCACATTGTGAGCTAGAGTCGACGATCCAACGCCACCTTTTGCTCCGAAAAAAGCAGCAACCCTACCTGTAAACGGCTTTTCTGGATCTACGTAGAGCTCAGATATTGAACGTATAAAACTTAGAGGATGAAAGGGAGGTACAATATAATCGCCAACACCTTTTTCCATTAATTGCCGGTAAAGCTTGATATCATTTGCAGCACCAATCATGATCAATTGTGTGCCTTCGTCGCATACAGATGCGAGTTGTTCTAACTGAGCAAATAATTCCTCACCACGCATGCCTGATTCAACTAAAATAAGGTCCGGGGTACCTTCCTTATGATAATATTCCACGGATGCTGGCAATCCACCCATAAAGATTTTAAGATTTGTCCGCTTCATACGCCAATCACGAGACATCTCATGGATTATGTTTGCTGTTTCGGAACGCTCACAAAATGCCTGTATGGAAATATTAGGTAGAGCTTTTTCTCCACCCTCTTTTTCTAAGTCCGCTGGAGTCGCTTGGTAACTCATATTTGGAGTCTCAAATGGCTGTTGCAGCATTGGCTGTGCCGCTGGCGGAGCTTGAACCGCAGATTGAGGATGGGTGACTTGACTTGGCATCGGAGGTAAACCCGCCGGCTGCGGGACATTGTGAACTGGCGATACTGGCTGGGGCTGCATAACTTGTGGCTGCTGGGGCGCAATCGGCACAGGTTGGACATTTTGTGGTTGAACTTGCATTGGTAATGGTCTCACCTGCGGCGTAATCGTACCCGGCACCATGTTCACTTGTGTTGGTTTTTGTGTCATGAGTCTATTATGTCCAATTAATTGTCTTGAGCCGAAACCGCCTGGCGATCCGGTAGCTCTGATGCAGGGTTTTCACCCTGAATATATCGATCATAGACCGTCATGCGACGCTGTGTATTGGGAAGAGTCGTTGGATATGGCTCTATCAGTTGGCGAGGATCTTGAATCATAGCCGCAAGATTGGCCGTTTGAGCACACCCATAACCACCGTAGGCTTGGTTATTATAAGTTGATGCGAGGGACGACATTGATTGACTACAATCAACCGGGACGGATTTTAGCCTACGATAGGACACAATAACGGGTGCCGGACCAGCGCCCCCTACTTGATATTGTCCGCTCTGAATTGTTCCTCGCATTCCCAAATTTCCGACCATTTGTGTTACCATCGCTTGGGTTTGGTGTATACCGTTACTAGATATCGACGGTATATTGACATAGAGAGGACCGTCACCATGCTGCCCATAAGCTTGAAGAAATTGTGTTACGGCTTGTTGATCGCGAACAGATAATTCCATTCCATTGGGGCGGGAATATAGCTCTAAACGCTCTACCGTTTCTGCAATCTGTATTGAGTTCCGTAGAGAATTGGCAGGGTAAGATGGCTCAGGCAATGCACACGCTGAAAACAAGAGCCCCACAACAACTAGACTAGCGGACATTAAGCCAGTTGATCGGATATTAAAATATGTCTTCATAATATTTCCTAATCTACGACATGCCCAAAAGGACCAGTGAGATGCTTTGCTTTGATCGTGCTGGCTCTGTCGCCATAGACTTTATTCAATCTCCCTAACAAATATGCTTCTTTATCATTGGGAGGAACAAAACCATCGAGGGGTGTTTGCAGTTTATCGGGATGTGTCGGATCAACCAAATAGGGTGTTACAATAATAACGAGTTCGGTTTGAGAGGTTACGTCATCTCTGTTTCTAAAAGCCGCGCCGAAGCCTGGAATATCTTTGAGCCCTGGTGTTCCGTCTAGGGCTTGACGGGCCTCTTCTCTGATTAAACCCGCTATAACAAGGCTAGAGCCCGCAGGTAACTCCACGACTGTGTTTGCTCGACGCACTCTTAATCCCAAGATATCCGAAGAAACGCCTCCAGTCTCAAAGGCTCCCTCTGTCGTGGGTTCCGAAACCTCAGTTGAAATATTGAGTGAGATACGACCCTCGCTAAGAACGACAGGTGTAAAGCCTAATGAAACCCCAAAAGGTTTAAACTCAAATTCTCTTTGAAGATTTCCATTGTCATCTACAAAAACGTTTGTAAGAAGCGGAAACTCGCCACCGGATAAAAAATTAGCTGTTTCGCCTGAGATGGCCGTCAGCGTGGGTTCTGCCAAAGTTCTAATTAACCCTACTCGCTCAAGAGCACTTAAGGCCCCGGTCAAAGATTGCAAAGCACCCCCGCCAGTATTGTTATAACCGACAGACCCTGAAAAACCTGCTCCAGACAGCAAGCCAGCATTACTAAACAGGGATACAGTTGAATCGCCTAATCGACCAATAGCATTGAGATTTATACCCATCTGCTTTGTGACGGTTCGCTGCATTTCTACAATCCTGACTTTAAGCAGAACTTGATCTTTTCCCTCAACCGACATGAGGTTTACAACCTCTCCGTCTGAGCCCCCGCCAGTAGCCTCATCCAACCACAATGTCGCGAGAGCTTGAATGCGATTTGCCATAGCTGCATTTGCGACACTTCCAGTAAGCAATAAGTTATTATTGACCGCCTGAACTTCGACGCTTGCTCCCTCAGCATGTTGATTTATAAGGGATTTTAGGCCATTCAAGTCTCTTTCCACTCGAATTTCCAAGCTCAACATTTCCTGACCGTCATGGCCGTAAAAATAGGCATTTGTTTGCCCAGTACTCTTCCCTATTAATATTGTCCGTTTTGATGTATGAACGACGGCTTCGACGATATCAGGGTTTGAAATGATCACATCCATCATTTCTCTAGGAAGATCCACAGTCGTTGATTTGCTAAATGGAATGACCACCGAACGACTTGTTGCACTTTGACCCGGTGATTGAATTTTTACCTGAGATGTCGAGGACGATTGATGAGCTATATGACTGTAAGACCGTGTTCCCGCAATTGCTGCTGTTGAAAGCAATAATCCAGTCGTCAGGAGAACGGAAGATAGGCGGAAAACGCTTTTATTGAAAAAATGGTTCATTGTTAATTTCCTGTCACTGCAACCTGTTGAGGCTGACCATTTCTATAAACCGTTAGTGAACTTACTTCTCCGCCGCTATTGGCTTCTATTTTCGCATGACTACGACCAGGGTAATCGCCCGCTCTACCGAAAGGACGTAACGTAAGAGTCAGATCACCTTGAGCGACAGATTGTTGTAATATTTCCGCGTCTGCTTGAGACATTTCAAAAGTCGCCGTAGATCCGATTACCGTGGCTCCAGACTCAGAATTTGTACTAAATGTCTGGTCTATGGCTAATACTCTGACATTTTCAAAAATGGTTTGGGCAGTGAATAAATTTCCACCTGAATTGACTCCAACCGATGTTGGAGCTGACATTGTTAGAATAATATCAACATGGTCTCCAGGTTGGATAAAACCACCAGCAGCGGTATCTACTGATATTCGTGTTGTAACAGCCCGCATTCCCGAACTTAGTAGTGAAGCCATTAAGCCTTGCTCACCAGCTTTAACGATTTTCTTTTCAGTAATCGGCTCGCCTTGATATATGACAGACCTAACGACGCTTGAGGTTAATTCTGATATAGCTTGAGGCTGGTTTTCATTAGTTATAAATTCTTCGGAAGCGGCTTCTGCTGGCCATTGTTTCCATTTCATTTGAGTTTCGGATAAGCGGCTACCAAATTGAATTTCTTCCGTTGCAACCAAGACATCAACATATTCGATTTTTTCAACGACGGGTTGAGCAACCGTGGGGACCTCTACCGGGGCAGGGGTCATAAACCTCCGACCCTGTGTAAAAATCAATATAGCTACAACACCCAGAGCTCCCACTAATATTAATCTATTTCTATCCATATTTTCCCTCACACGAACGGTGTTTGGCTAATTCTATCTTATCATTCGATAAAGTATGGTTAATTTGTAAAAAACTGAGGCAAAGAAAGTGTTAACAAGCTTACAAAATTCCTATCGCAGCCTCAAAAATATTACTTTGCGGCAAGGTAGCCAAGGCTCCAAAGGCCAATGCCAAGCCATAAGGCATATCCTTTTCATCTTTTACGAGGCGATAAACCCATGGGGATGTTAATATTCTGACGGGTAAGAATTTCCGGCCAAAAAGGATAAAAATAGCGATAAGTCCACCGGCGACTGTTGTATATACAAGATAATAAAATAGGTCGGCCCAATGCCACCAAAAAGCCGTAGCCGCCATAAGCTTGGCATCACCACCCCCTAGCCAGCCCATAATAAACATAACAAAACCAACAAGAAAAACTACAATCCCTACAAGAATGTGCTCACCCAGTATAATCCACGGGTTTCCAATTTCTATCCAATTTGACCATATGAAAGGTATTATAAGTAAAAAACCCGCAATCAATAACAGGCTGGTCCAGTTATGGATTGTCATCGTGCGCATATCACTTAGTGCAGCAGAAAACATTGCGATGAGAAAAATTAATAGTGATATTATGGCAATCGTCATACCGATCCTAATAAATAAGTCGTTTTATTAGATAACTTTGGTTAACAGTGCCTTTCACTTTATTTATAAACAAAAAAAAAGCCGCCCTAAGGCGGCTTTAGCGAAGATTATTTTACCTTACTCATTTATTTTGTTGGCGATACTAGAGAACTTTTCGTTCACAGATCCGCCAAGAGCGCCAGCGCCAACGATAATAGCAACACCGATCAAAGCAGCGATAAGGCCATATTCAATAGCAGTCGCACCAGACTCGTCGTTCATGTAACGTGTAACAAATTTTTGCATAACAATACTCCCACGTATGCTAGTTTTTAAAAGGGCAATTCCCTACAGGGACATCCCTGATAAGCTCGGTTTTACAGGAGAACTCTTACAATCCGTTTAAGCAATATAGTGAAGGATAGGTAAAAATTTTCGCATTTTAAGTTCGTTGCATAATTTTACAAAGAAATCGCAACCTTTTGTAAAGGGTTGACTATATAAATAGTCTCTAGAGTTATTAATTACGAAAAAGGCTTTAGTCATGCGTATTGGAATATTTGCTGTGGCCCTGACCGGGATATTTGGATGTTTTAGCACCGCAAATGCCCAATATTTTTCGCAATCCCAAAACTATAATATAGAGCTCAATAAAACCGAGATTATACGACTACCAGAGGCAGCCGGAGCTGTTGTTGTTGGAAATCCAGATATTGCAGACATTTCAGTGCACTCAAGTGATACACTATTTTTGATTGGTCGGGGCTATGGAAATACTAATCTCATAATATTAAATGCATCTGGTCAAACAATAATGGACAGCGATATAAACGTTGTTAGCCCTCGAGCACGTAACAATGTTAAAGTTTATCTTGGCAATAACAGTGAAAGGTATACCTATAATTGTTCACCTTATTGTTTACCTGCACCTATTTTAGGTGACAGCAGCGCATTTATCTCAAACAATCAACCAAATACGCCTGCCATTGATAACCCAGTCGCATCAGGAACAAACTCAAGTTCTCCGGTAACAATTGGGAACCTAACATCTGATGTTCAAGCAAATCTAAATCCTAGCCAATCTGTTGACCCTCATTCGGACGGTTTTTAGACATTAGCAAGCTGTTAAGGTTGTTCCTTTTCGCAAAATAAACTTTTTTAAGATAGCGTTATTTCTCAAAAGTGGGAATACGCTAATGACTCTGGAGAAAAGATCGCCATTTAGAAAGCTGACTGGTAAAAAGCTTAGCCGGTTGGCGCGTAATCATAGAGGCGCAACAGCCATTGAATTTTCGTTATTGGTTGTGCCGTTTAGCGCGTTGTTATTCTCAATTATTGAGATATCAATTGTATTTTTTATTGGCTCAACGCTGACACATTCTGTGCAAAGTACCTCTAGAGACATTCGAGTAGGCCAATTTCAGCAAACTTGCGGCGATGCTGCGGACTTCAAAGCGCAAGTCTGCGCGGGAATGTCCGGGTTAGGTAGCTGTTCAAATCTTCGGATTGATGTCAGAACATCACCGGACAATAAATTTTCATTAGATTTATTGCCTGACGTTCCGACAACTGGAGATCCTAACGACCCTGATCAACCTCAAATACCGCCAGATACATATGATCAAACAAGTGCGGGTGAAGTTGTCGTCGTTAGAGCTCAATACTATCATCCCTTAACTTTACCAAGTAGCTTTACGCGGCTAGCCAATCAACCCGGAAACACCCGTTTGATAACGGCCACCACAGCTTTCCGTAATGAACCCTTTCCATCAGGGTGTGGAGGAAAACCATGATAATAAGACCGAAATTGCGAGACTTATCCAGAAAGTTTATCGTTGAAAATAAGGGAATCGCAGCAATTGAGTTTGCATTAATCGCGCCGATTATGATTGCTTTCTATTTTGGCGTAACTGAAATATCCATGGCGATTTCCGCTGATAGGGAAGTTGCTCATACTGCCAGTGTGGCCGGTGATCTTGCAACGCAAGTTAGCCAACTCGATGGTGACGGAGTCGAAGATATTATGACGGCTTCACTTGCAATTTTGGGTATTTCTAGCAGTGAGATTAAAGACGTAACGGTTGAGCTTAACAGCTATATTGTCGATCCGAATAACAATTCTATAGATCTTATCGGCTATGCCCGTATGGGTGATGAAATATCAGCTGGTGGACCAGCAACCTTTGATCCATCAGTTATAAAAACGGACTTGTTAACAGCGTCATCCGGCTTGGTAGTAGCTCGCGTTAATTTCAAATACTCACCGCTGACTTTTACCTTCATGGACAAGACTACATTACATGAAACATTTTATCTAAAACCCAGAAAATCAATTTCTGTACCCTTTGATGAAAATGGAAAATCAAATTTTAGCTGTAAAGCTAACGCTAACCTAAAGGTGAACTGTAGCTAGTCGTCTTAAACTAGGTATTTCTGTCGAATACTCGACAGTTCGTTGTGTGAAATACCAAGTACACTAACCGCGTATTTTTCGACGTTACCGATGGTTATTAACGATTGTTCTAGATAAGACGGCTCTACGCTAAACATAGGACGTAACATCTCTGGATCATATTGACGTCCGTGTTTGGCCGTCATCATTTTAGCGGCAGGCTCTAGGAAACTGTCAATATCAACAGCGTCCATAGTTAGCATATAATCCCGCATTATGTGGTCTTCATCAACGCCCAACACGCCAAGAATAATAGCTGCCAAGGTGCCTGTTCGATCTTTTCCCGCCGCGCAATGAATAAGAATAGGCTGTCCGGTGTTTGCCATAAATTTTAGTGTATCAGAAAAAACCTTCTGGAAACCTGGGTCACCGGGTCGGCTCTTGTACGAAGAGCGCATATACTCTCTAGCGTCTTGGGCGGAGTTTAACTTATAGCGCGCAAACATTTGATGAGGCGCGAGATCATCTTTGAGCCGCTCATGTTCAAGCGGATAATCATATCGCTGGACTATATTGTTTTTCGGCCAGAGATTGGGTTGGTTGCGGCGCTCTGTTGAATAACGCAGATCTGTTATCAACCCTATATTTAATCCTGCAATCCTAGAGAGATCGGCATCCGTGGCATTTGCTAAATGCGCGGATCTAAATAGCTTTAATCCTGTCACATGGCCAGATTCTTGAGCCTTATAATCTCCAAAATCCCGGAAATTTAAAACGGAATCCAGTTTAAATATTTGGCCCATAACTGATTTTAGAGAATGGCTTCTTGCTTTTTACGAGTTTGTATTTCTTCAAACTGAGACCAAACGCCCTCATCACCATGCCATGAGCCTTGGGTCGCGCCTTTCGAATATTCGGTCGCCCTCGCTTCGAAGAAGTTCGCATGCTCGACACCATTTAGAATTTCCGTTAGCCATGGCAACGGATGGTGTTTCACACCATATATCTTTGGTAATCCTAACTGCCCTAAGCGCCAATCAGCAATGTAACGTATGTAACGTTTAATATCTTCGCTCGTCATACCCTCGACCGGCCCCATCTCGAAAGCGAGGTCAATGAACTTATCTTCGAGTTTCACAACAGTTTTGCAACAATCGATAATGTCATCTGCAACTGCCTGTGTTACGCATCCCGTTTCCTTAGCAAAGGTATGATAGAGCTTAATCATGCCTTCACAGTGCAAGCTCTCGTCACGAATAGACCAAGTTACAATCTGCCCCATACCTTTCATTTTGTTCAGTCGCGGAAAATTCATTAGCATAGCAAAGGACGCAAATAATTGCAGTCCCTCTGTAAAAGCACCAAACATGGCAACGGTCCTTGCAATATCAGCGTCCGTTTCAACGCCAAACTCTTGCATATAATTGTGCTTATCGGCCATGGCTTCATATTGCATGAAGGCAGAAAATTCTGTGTCAGGCATACCGATAGTTTCAAGAAGCAATGCGTAAGCGGCAATATGGATGGTCTCCATATTGGAGAACGCTGATAGCATCATCTTGATTTCAGTAGGTTTGAATACCCGCGCATAGCGCTCCATATAATTATCATTAACTTCTACGTCGCTCTGCGTAAAAAATCGAAAAATTTGGGTAAGTAGATTACGTTCATTATCTGTGAGATTCGTTGCCCAGTCCTTACAATCCTCACCAAGGGGAACTTCCTCCGGCATCCAATGAACCTGTTGTTGCTTTTTCCAAAAGTCGTAAGCCCAAGGATAACGAAAAGGTTTGTAACTATGAGACGGTATAAGTAGTCCAGATTTGGTCATTCGGACCGGATCTATATCTGCCATGAGCTTCCCTCGCCTATGATTCTAGAACAACAAACCATATATTGATTATTTAGACACAAACAACACTATATGTAGTGTTCGTTTTTTCTGGCAAGACAAAATTGTCAATAATTATGTGTAAAACTTGAAAAAAGAGATGTTTTGGTCAGCGTCGCCAAGTAAATGATAAAGCCGCAGCATCTTCCGTATAGGATATTCCGCCACTATTTATTTCGCGACCGAAAGATTTCACTTCGCGTCGGAAATAACCAACCGATACATCGGCGTCACCAATCTTATATCCAACACCAGCCTGGCTATCACCTACAATAATTTTATCTTGTAGATGTAGATCTCCATGCGTTAATCGACCAACACTATTTGGCGAATATGTAACGGCTTCTGCATCGGCACCGGCAAACATATACCAAGTATTCGCCTTTAAATCCGGTTCTTCCCTAAGGTCTTCACCAATTTTCACTAATGCTCCGACGACGGCACTAGAACCTTCATCATTAAAACGCATTGAGGCTTTAGGGCTAAGGGAAATATCCAGTCCACCTACGGAATTTTTCGTAAATGATTTTTTATATCCGATATCTAGGATATCATCATTACTTAAACAATGCTCTCCACCAGTCAAACAAGCTGGGTCCGATGTATCGAGATTAAATACCGCAGGTCCGATAGCTTCCGTTGGAAGATCAAAAATAGCTCCCTGAATAGACGAACTCAGGCCGACTAATTCTACGTCATCGAAACTATCTGCAAAGGATGATACGTTCAGGTTTGTACCTTGGCTCGGTGTGACGGTTGCTTTTTCTTGCGCGGAACTAGAAGATGCCACCCCAATCGAAAATATCGCGGCCACTAGGGCAAATAGATTCTTACCCTGCAATCCTGATTTTTCGTTATCTATGTATCCAATTGGAGCCATAGTACTTCTTTATCCCAACGCTAAATATAATTACATGACTTATATCACATAAAATGCATTAAAAACACTTTTAATGTCTGTGATCTGCCATAAAGCATTAAAATATTGTTAATATTTAAAAATACAACTAATAATAGGCATAGACGTTGTAACTAGTTGTTACAAAAAAATTCAAATTATTCCTACCCATATTGATGTTTGAATTGACGTAGACAAATTAGAGTGCAGAATACCAATTCCAAATCTAAGATATTGAAAACTTAATAGATTTTTGATCAGCGAGCCTGACAACAATATCTTGCTGATTTTCATAATTCATACTAGCAATCGCCCCAGCATGACTTTCATGAACGCCCGTAATAGCCCCTGAAGACACAAGTAATGTTTCCGATTTCTCATATAAATTAGCATTTTTAATAAAATGGTTCAGTAAAAATGACAGAGCTCCAAGAGGGCCGGACGGAGGCGTCGCAGGTGATTTTACTCCGACACTTTGTCCATCAATTATTGTTTCGACTTGCAAATTCAAGGCTTTATCAATTTCAGACGCGTCAAGTTTACGACCCAGAATACATCCCCCATTATTACCGAAATCGCTAATAATTGAACCCGGCCCAAGGGCATTAACATTTATGTTCGGAGAGGCCGCAATCTCAGCGCCTAGATATAAATGTTTAATCGTCGATTTCGCTAAACTTGGTGTCCAGTGATCTTGAGATTTATAAATATCAGAGTCGATTTCAAAAATTAATTCGGGCTCAAAAGCCGCAAAACCATCCTGAAAAACAGGAAAATCGAGGGTCACACCTGAACTGTATTGATAAACGTTTTTCTTAAAGACGGGACCTGCTAGCCACTCTGACGGATACTGATCGCGAAAATGCGGTGGAATACCCCCCACTTTAAAGCCGACTAGCTGGTCAGGCCATTTCGAGATGGCTTGCGATTGTACAGCATAAGCTGTGTTTAAATCAGGCGGTATATCACCTGGAAATGTATTCCGCGCCTCGGCCTTCAGTCGCGCATCAACTAGACTCTGTGCCGTATCGGTAATTTTTTTTGTAGACCAACTCATATTAGTCTCAGATTATCTTTGCACTCGACCAGAACCATCTCCCCCCATTAAGGCTTCAACCTCTTTGCGATTGACGCGATTGAAATCACCTAGAATGGAATGCTTAAGCGCTGACCCTGCCACAGCAAATTCAAGACTTTTTTGGCGATCTTCATAGAGGTTTAGACCCGCAATAAAGGCTGACGCGAAACTGTCACCGCCGCCAACACGGTCAACAATATCGGTTAGCTCATATTTCTTGGATAGTAAAAAACCGTTTTCTCGGTCACGCATACAGGCCGACCAACCATTAATATTGGCATTCACAGCAGCACGCAATGTAATCGCAATCGTGCTCATACCCGGGTAGATATCGAGAACCTTTTGAGATAATTCTTCATACTTACTAGTGTCTAAGTGCCCGCTTCCGCTTTCAACGTCGACATCAACAGAAATACCCAGGGACTTCTGACAATCCTCTTCATTAGCAATTCCGACATCGATATGCTTGACGAGATCCTTCATAACTTCGGGTGCTGTCTTACCATATTTCCAAAGCTTGCCGCGAAAATTAAAATCACATGAGGTCGTAACCCCGGCTTTTTGAGCCTCTTTAACACATTCAAGGCTCAAATCGGCGGACCCCTGTGATAAGGCAGGCGTAATGCCAGTAATATGGAGCCACTTGGCGCCTTTAAATATTGTTGGCCAATCAAAATCTCCCACTCTGGCTTCACAAATAGATGAAGCGGCACGGTCATAAATGACTTTGGATGGACGTTGGTTGGCCCCAGTTTCAAGATAGTAAATCCCAACTCGGTCACCTTGTCGTTTAATATTAGATGTATCAACGCCAAGAGCGCGCAATGTGTTTATGGCGCTCTGACCGATGTCATTGTCAGGCAGAGCTGAAATAAACCCAGCATCAAATCCATAATTTGAAAGCGAAACAGCCACGTTGGCTTCACCGCCGCCAAATGTCGCTTCAAAACTTGGGCTTTGGAAGAAACGCTCATACCCATTTGTTCTAAGGCGCAACATGATTTCGCCGAAGCTTAAAAAATCAGTCATTGAGTTATTCCGTTAAGATTGCGCGATCTCGATCGCGTCTTTAGCTAGTTGAGTAATTTTTCCGAAGTCATTTGCTTCGATAGCATCTTTAGGCGTTAGCCATGTTCCGCCGCATGCTAACACAGCTGGGATATCAAGATAATCTTTTAAATTGGCTGGTTTAACTCCTCCTGTCGGCATAAAGCGCACATCACGAAATACAGAAGATAAAGCTTTGATGATATTCGGACCACCCACCAGTGAAGCTGGGAACAGCTTAACTGTACGTAAGCCCATATTCCAAGCTCGCTGCAGTTCCGAGGCTGTTGCTATGCCGGGCAAAATCGGAACATTAGCAGACTTCGCAACATCAACGGAAGGCTCATATAAACCAGGAGAAACGATGAAGCTCGCACCGCGTCGTAGAACCTCTTGGCTATGCGCAACACTCAGAACAGTCCCTGCACCGACATGGGCATTGGGAAACTCTTTTACGATAGCTTCAAGACACTCCAGTGCAGCATCCGTTCGCAAAACAACCTCCAAGACATCGAGGCCACCTTCTAGCAATGCTTCCGAAATTTTGAGAGCCGTGTTAGGATCGTCGGATTGCACAAGCGGAACAATCCGCTTGTCTTCCAGCGTTTGAATTAAATCTGACATGATTTTATTCCTTAGGAGAAGAATAGTCCGCCATTAATATCAATATTGGCACCAGTGATATAAGCTGATTTATCTGATGCCAGATAAACAACAGTATCCGCACAGTCTTCAGACAGACCTTGTCTACGAAGAGGCACATTAGCTTCCAAACCGCGACGGGCTGCATCAGGCGTGAATGTATCGTGGAATGTGGTATCGATCATCCCAGGACATAGAGCGTTTACGCGAATTCCGTCCGGGCCTAGCTCTTTTGCCATACTGCGAGTGAAAGTAATCACAGCACCTTTTGACATAGAATAAGCAGAAGCACCGCCGCCACCACCGTCACGACCAGCCAAAGAGGCCAGGTTCACAATAGCGCTACCCTTTGGCATATGAGGTACAACGGCTTGTGTAGCGAGGAATGTCGAATTTACATTTAGTGACATGACATGATTGAGGAAGTCCTCATCCATTTCTGGTAATTTTTTACGGGCGACAAGGCCACCGACATTATTGACCAGAACGTGTATATCATTTCCAAAAGCTTTAACCGTCTCTGCAACGAGATTATCGACATCCGCTTTTTTCGTCATGTCGCCTTTGACTAGGATAGCGGTTCCACCAGCTTTCTCGATAAGAGCAACTGTTTCATCACCAGCGGCCTTATTGTTGCAGTAATTGACGGCAACTTTCGCTCCGGCTTGCGCCAGTTGCACTGAGCAGGCGCGTCCAATATCGCGAGTTCCGCCTGTTACGATGGCGACTTTACCATTTAAATCAGTCATGAATATTTCCTTTTATATATTTTCTGAAAAATTTGTTGTGAATTTATGCGGCGTTAGCTGCACGCGGTTTTAAAGGTTCGATTTTTGGGATAAGTATCCAAACAGATAAGACGGCTAATGTCGCCAGAGCCACACCAATAATGAATGCCGGCATATAGCTCTCTGTCGTCAATTGAGGCACAAGCCAGACTAATCCAGCTGCCGCCAGCTTAGCGGCCGTCCCTGCATAACCCGCCAGTGAACCAACAGCCTTTTTACTATAAAGATCACTCGGAAGGGTTTGGACATTGCCGATAGAAGTTTGAAATCCGAACAGAATTACGGCCATAATTAATACGGCCAGTATCGGGGTTGAAGCCACAGCCATAGCAAGTAGAGCAGGGATCATAATCGCGGCCCCTAATGTTATAACAAATTTACGCGTCTTGTTGACTGTCCAGCCTTTGCCCAAAAGATTTTGAGCCAGCAGACCCCCAAACCATGCGCCAAACATAGCGCCTACATAGGGTACCCACGCATAGAGGCCGAGTTCTTTGACGTTAAATCCAAAACTATCGATGAGATAGATCGGAATCCATGCGACGAACAACCACCAAATGGGGTCGATAAACATGGCCGGCAAAATTGCGCCCCATGTTTCTTTGCGTGAGAGCATTTCCATAGTTGTTGGATTATAAGCCGCATCATCTTCACCCTCATCTGTTCGGACAAGTTGCCCGGACAAGATATAGTCGCGCTCCTTTGGATCCAGCCAAGGATGATCTTCCGGTTTAGCTTTATATATAAGCAACCAAGGAATAAGCCATAAGAGGCCGACGAGACCTATCACTATAAAGATAGCTTTCCATCCCAAGAATGCGGCTAATAATGCCAATAAGATAGGGGACAGAATCCCGCCAATTGCTGCGCCGGAATTAAATATACCCTGTGCTAAAGCGCGTTCTTTGACAGGGAACCATTCTGCATTTGCTTTTGCAGCACCGGGCCAGTTACCAGCTTCGGCGACACCTAAAATAATTCGAAATAACTGAAAGGTCAGCACACTTGAACCAAAGGCATGCAAGGCTGTTGCGATTGACCAGACGCCAATAGACAAAACAAATCCAATACGTGTTCCGAGCCAGTCAAAAAGTTTGCCAAAGATAGTTTGACCAAAGGCATAGGCCAAAACGAAAACACCAAAGATATTAGCGTAATCCTGATTAGAAAAATTAAATTCCTCTTTAATTTCAGGCCACAAAATACCCAGAGCGCCCCTATCTATATAGTTGATGACTGTCGCTAATGCGACCAGCCCGACAACCCACCATCTAAGATTACCCTTCATCATTGGACTTCCCCTTTTCTACAAGCCTTCAAATCTTGTTTTTTATTATGCATTAATTCTGCTCTTGAATGTGTTTATCTGAGTGAAAGAGCTTATAAGCTCCCGTCCAACTCACAGTTTCGCCATTTACATTGACGCTATGCGTGCCCGACGGATTATCTTCTGCGCCAAGGCCTAAGCCAACAATATTACCATCTTTTGTTTCTACGCGTATATATTCGGCAGCCCCATCCTCAAAGTGCGAGACTGTTTTGACTTGGCTATAACTCCCGATTGTATATTCGACCGTAGGATTATAATCACCATGCGGCTCAATGACCGATACAAATGAGACACCGTCACTCGTTTTCGACCTCAGCATAAATCCAGGCTCTGGCTTTAAACTAAAATTAGGGTCATTCGCTCCAATTTGTGTAAATACGACATTAGTATTCGCAGGCACCGCAGACGTGACAGAGTAAAACTTTCTATCCAGCAACCATGTCACTTGAGAAATCCCGTCAACAGGTTCAGCCTCAGCAACTTTCCAGAGATATTGATAGCCATTATTTGCGCCAAGCGGTTCCCGCTTAAAGGGGTCTGCCTTAACCTCAAAATTCGTATAAATAAGATGACCATTATAATGAAATGGCAAATCATAACTATGAGGTTCTTCTGCATGCGCCTCGACCAAATCAATAATGATAGGTCCCGAAAAGGCAGCATCTTTAATCATAGCTACAGCACGTCCGAGCCTGACATCGTCATAAGCCGTCGCAATCTCAGCTGACGTAAGTTTGATATTATCTTCATCTACAAAGTCAAAAAGCTTTGGTGCATGTTGATTGCCAATGCGCACATCGCCCCCAAAATGACTAGTCTCGTCGACAACCAAAACATTGTGGGCCACGGTTTGTTTGGCGTATTTATTATTTTCAGGCAGGTAATGCCCGCCATATTTTGCTTCAACGTTTAAGAACCGCGCGGCGCCATAATCGCGCAAAATTTCGTGCCCGGCATCATAGACAAGTATGCCCATCTTATCGAAATGTCCGTGACCCAAACCCTGCGATGTATTTTTAGCAACAACCGCCAGCCCTTTCGGGTCTTCAGAGGCTCGCAATATATCAAGCGCCCCCTCAGTACCTTGCTGACCATCCCCCAAACGCATTGATTTATAGTCAAAAGGTGTCGCTTTTCCGGCTGCAAGATCGCGCGCTAATTTACGGCTTTCAGGCGTTAGAACAAATTTGTCTTGCTCCGCAGCAACAGATAATAACCCTGTATCGCCCGTAAGATCATAAGCAATCGCTACGCCGTTTAACAGCTCATCCGTGCGAATACCCTTTTCTTTAATCGCATCATTAATCGGGAAAAAGAGACCGCCATAATTTTGCTGAATAAGGCTATAAATAGCCTTTTTTAGAATCCCGTCGCGTTTCTCAAATATCTTGAAATCTGGATTATTCTTCTGAACAGCTTGCGCGAATATCACAAATGGCTTCAGGGCGAAGCGGTGATAATAAGGCCCTTCATTGTAATATCCATCGGGTGAAAACAGGACGTCCATCTGTTTAAGAAAACCCGCCTCGCCTGATTTATCCAGACCCATTAGCGCCTGCTCTACATATTCGTCGTCGCCAATCGCATAGCCAGTTAGGCCAACAGCTGCCGTAGCCCATGTGCCGTGATTATGGACTTTGTTAAATGTTTCCGGCGCACCGACAGAAAGAAAGTCCGCCATATTGCGGAGAAGATCTGTCTCTATTTTTTCGCGCTGTTCCTCAGCAAGCGTATCTTTTATGGCGTCGTAACATTGCGCCACATTGAGCAGGAACATGCTTTCATTTAAATTTTGCCAGAACATACGTCCTGGCGACTGCTCTTTTTGCGCAGGATGTAACTCCCAAGATGGGTAGACATCCGCATAATCCATCATGGCTTGACCGGCGAAATCGGCATATGTCTTATCGCCTGTTAGCTTATAGAGCTGCCCAACATCATAGAGCAAAAACCCATTCGCCTTATGTGTCTCATGTGTGTATCCCCCGCCCGGATCTTTGGGCACCGGAATCGTCAGAGGCTCACCCATTATTTTTGCAAGCTTCGTCTCAGCCGCCTCAAAGGTCCTATCAAAACCGCTGGCGGCCTCTTTTTGCATAACGCCCACATCACCGGATGGCGCAGGCGCTTTGCAAGCCGTCAGGCCTGTCGTCAAAGCGAGAGCTGATATGAGAGTCAAGGTGAAACGCATTATGGATTCAGGCCCTCATTATTCTCAATCAAGGCAGTGGGCGGCAGACCGCTATTAAGCTCTTCCACTTTTGGCGCATCCGTGTTCTCAAACGCATTTTTGATAATTTTCGTTTTTGGCTCGCCAACGGTATGGTTGATAATAACTGGCGCGAGATTTTTAAATGTATTGCCAGAGACATTGGTGACCTGAACGCCGTGGAGCAAGATAGACGAGCCGCTCGCATTGCGGCTGTTATGCCCAACATTATCGAGGGTTGACCCTGTCATGTTAAAGTGCGGCCCGAACGTACTTTCGTCTCTTCCGCCCCGATAATAATCAACGAGATCGCCGCCTATCTCTTTGAAAGTTGAATCTGTGATAGTCAGATATTCAGCATTATAAATACCGTAATCGTCATCTTCTTTATCAAGCTGGAAAACCGCGCCGGTGATATTTTCAACTTTTGAATTTTTAAATGTTATGTGATCGGCAAATGTGCCCTTAGCTGCTGAAACAATATTGAAGGAATGGTTCGTATCCAGATTAAGAAAATCCACATCTTCTATCTCAAGCCTGAAATTCTCTATCATAGCATAAGGGCTCGTGCGAATAACAGAGTTCCCGGTATAATCCGGGCTATCGTCACCGTTTATTTCAAGGTTTTCCAAGCGCAAAGAGCCGCCGTTTAGAATTTCAAACATGGCAGAACGCTCAAAAGAAATTTTCACATTCCCAGTTCCTTGAAATGTAAGTGGCTTATCAAGTTTCAAGAATTTTTGAGCCACATAACTCCCAGAGGAGAGTTTAATTGTATCTCCGGGCTCCGCTTCACTAATGGCTTTTGATAAAACCTTATCACCGGGTTTAATCGAAATAATTTTTCCGGAACCAAAGGGTATGACTGGTTCTGTTTTGGGATACCAAGACACCCCGGCTTCATCTTTTTGTGTCACGTCCAAGTCAGGAGAAACGCCGCGCTCAATGCCAGACGGGATAGATAGTCCTGATACTGTCTTTCTTAGCACGACCTTCTTTTCCTCAAAACCCGGAGAGAAGTCAGGCTTCATCCCAGTTCCAACGATATTATCCGCGAAATCAATCCCAGACACATCATCATAAACCGTGAAAACATCTTCGCCTTTGTCGCTATAGATAAAGTTACTTTTAAACGTTGTATCGACCGGAACCGCGCTACGCTCACTATCGCTACCAGCCGCCAACTGAATATTGTCACTGTTTACAAGGGTGTTATTTTCGATAATCGAACCGACAACTTGCTGATAGCGATTTAGCGGAGAATTGGGCACGCCATTCATCACGACAAGCGCTCCGCCAAAACGGGAGCCGGTGAGGCCTTCCATATAGTTATTGCGAACGGTTTGACGCTCGTTAATAACGCGAATGCCGCCGGTATGATCGACCCCATTACCGAAAAAAGCATTCCCCTCAACCAGCGTATCATTTCCGTGACGCATCGTCAGGGTTCCTCGCGATTCAAAGAAGGTGTTATTACGAATGATGTTTTTGCCCGACTTACTGGAGATGATTTCCAATTCGCCGTCGCATCTATCAAAATAGTTATTCTCAACAATCGTATGACTATTGGACATAGAATAATGGCTGGTTCCAATGCGTAGTGTCTCACCGCCATTGGAGCCCAATATAGATCTGGGACCAAAATAATTATGATCAATTTGGTGGTAGTTTTCCTGACTAGCTTCTGAATTTAGGCGAACCGCCATGGTTACGCCCTTATTACGCTTCCCTTCGAGATGGTTGTGATCAAAGCGATTGTTTTTGCCATACATCATAACCCAAAAATCGGGCTCCTGACGTTCAGGCTGATTAAAATTGTCGATGACAATTTCTGTAACGCGCGAGTTATTGGCCAGGTGTTCCTTATTGCGGCGGAAGCTGACAACTTCTTGCGTGGGCGTAAAGCCGTCTTTGAAAACAAGTCCTGATACCTCAAGATATTCACCAGCCAAACGCAAATTAGACTGACCCGTTAAAACAACCTCGCCCCTGGTTTCTGCCGTAAGCCGGATAGGATTGTCTTTCTCCCCTTCTCCAACAAATAGGATTTCGAAATTATTCCAGGTTCCATTAGCTAAGGTAATCGTATCCCCAGGCTCAAGCGACTTTACAGCATCCTCAAACTCTTCAGGCGTTTTGACCAGATTAATCGCTGAATTATCGGATTGAGAAGATGTCGCCGCACCTTCAGAGACAGGTGTGTTCGATGTATCAGTTGCAGAACCACACGCAATTAAGAATAACATTGGAATCAAGAGCGAGCGGCGTAAACCTTTAGCATGTTCTACTTTCATAGCGCCAAACTCCCCTTAATACTTGGCTTAATATCAACGCGAAACGTAACCTTATACATACGTTCAGAATCGCCAAATTGTCAACCAATAATAACTACCAATTTATTATATTGGTATGCATATTAGCTGAGCTGTTTTGTGAGTGAAAAGCGCGTACGACTCTCCGAGGCCTTACGCTTAACTTCCTCATAAGCCTCTTCTTCAGACGCAACAAGCAGGGCTTCAATCATACGGGTAAAATGCGCGCGCATAGCCTTTCTTGCCTCACTTGAATCGCGATTTTTCAACGCCTCAAGTATGGCCTTATGCTCATCTTCTCGATGACTTGAGTCTTTGTCACATACGTCCTTATAAACCTTTTGCAGCTGAGCGGCTTCGGTACGCATTTTCCACATGCTATCAATCACAAACATAATAGCATGATTATTTGTTGCCCGAGCAATGGCGTTATGAAATTCGGCATCTGCCTCGTCTGCACTCATATCGCTTGATATTTTGCCCGACATAATATCGATGTAACTACCCAGCTCTTCCAACACTTCATCGGTGATTATGGGAGCTGCTAAAGCCGCAGATTCTGCTTCAAAAAGCGCGCGTGCTTCAGTTAACTCAAAGGGCCCAACTTTCGGGAGACCATTAAGTGCCGAATTACTACCATCCAGCACATAAGCCCCTGAACCAACTTTAATCTCGAGCCGTCCTTGAGCCTGTAAAGCTATTTCTGCTTCACGGACGGCAACCCGGCTTACGCCAAATTTTTGAGCTAAGTCACGCTCCCCAGGCAATCGACTGCCCGGAGGAAAGACCCCGGAATCTATCAGTTCAAGGATCTTGTTTGAAACAGTATGATATAGTCGCTTTTCCGCCATGTCGATTTATATAATATTCTAGCTATCGAATATCATCCCCTATTGCCCACACAATCGAATTACGCGACCCCTTAGAGGGTCGCGCCAATTAACTGACTAAAACTTGCCAGTTATGCCCAAGAAATAACGTGGGCCAAAAACATTAATCTCAGCAAAACTATCTGGGACGGGATTGAAATGCTCCCGAGGCGTATTCAGAAGATTCGTTCCCTCTAACGATATTTTGAAATTATCATTGATCTTATAGTTAATCCGCCCATCGAGGACAAAGGCGTCATCAATGAACCGCAGATTGCCCGGTGTAGTGTTGTTGGGCTGTAAGAAATCGCTTCGATATTTACCGATAGCCGTGACAGTTGCTTTACCAATATTATAATATACCTGACCGCTAGCCGTATGACGTGATAAGCCTTGAAGCGATGCTGGAGGTATAAATCCTGGCGTAAAGGATATAATGTTACCATTTTGATCAAGCTCGACCTGATCACCAAATCTCGCAGATTCAGACTCAAAATTTGATTCGGCAAAATTATAGCTGGCCTTAAATCCTAACCCGCTCAATAAGCCCGGCAAATAATCAAACGCATGCGCAACAGATGCCTCAATGCCGAATATATTATTCGTCTCATCAATCGTTTGTTGGGTAGACACAGGCACTGTGACATTTGTACCATTAATGTTGAAAGTTTCTTCCTGAAGAACGTTTACGATACCACCGTTAAATTGCTTGAAATAAACACCGAGGGCCAGGATTGAGTCCGGGTTCGGATACCACTCTGCCGCTAAGTCGTAATTCCACGACGTGAATGGCGTCAAACGCGGGTTACCAGTAGAACTAACGCCAGCAATAAGATCTTCAATCGTAACATCTTCATCATCTGCTTGGGAGCCTTGCGTGCTGAATAACCGTCCTGCGCCAAGATCCGACGGATCATGACGGGATATCGCCCTGAAAACACCGGCACGTAAAATCACGTCTTCACTGAGATCCCAATTAAAGTTAAAACTTGGAAGAAATTCAGAATAGCTCGAGACATCCTCCAAAACAACAAAAGTACCGTCACTGTTTAAAGCCGTGACCGAACCTGTGTCAGGATCAAGACTAGCCACCAAATTGGTCCTGAAGGCATTTGATGTCACAGTCGTATCTATATAACGTACACCGAAATTACCACGTGCCGGCAGACTAAGAAACTCAGTTTCAAAATCAAATTGACCATAAAGTGCGATTGTTTCTTCCTGAAGTTCAACAGCTGATACCAATTCATCTGGCGTCGCATCTTCGGGATTGGGCGGAGATAATGTACGCCCCAAAAGTGTTTCAGCCAAACAAAGCGGATCAAATGTTAGAAATGTATTCCCCGTTCCTGCGGCAATAACATTTCCGTCTTCATCTATATTTGTGATGAGATTGCCATTAACTTCCCCGTCCAAAAAGCTAGATTCCGGAAAGGCGTTGCTTTGACAGGCTGCCGCCGCGAGAGGTCCAATATTAGCCGTTGAACCAAAATCCTCTACAGCAACTCCACCAATTTCTGTTACAAATTGCGCAAACTGATCTGCCCCATCATCAAATTCAGCATCTCTTTGGATGTTTGGCACTTGATCGAAATTGTGAACGGAATATCTGGCACCGGCTTTAAATGCAGTCAGGTGATCTCCCCCAAGCTCATATTCCGCATCACCTTTAATCGCCCAAATTTCCTGATCGCGGAACTGACTGAGACGTTCCCTAACTTCAGGATTATCATTTACGAACAAAGACGGGTCATTCACATCAAAGTTTACAAACGTCAATTGATGTGCCTCAGACCCATTTTGCAATACCTCAATACCAACTAATTGCTCTCCAGAAGCAACTCGGGCGCGCAATTGGTTCTCACGGCGGGACGTATCAGAAAAAGACCCGTCAACTGACAAACGCAACTTATCAGTCGCCTGGAAAGACGCATTACCGCCAAATCCGAAATATTCCTCAAGGCGTTCAGAAAATTCACTAAAAACCTGAACTTCGCCAAATGTTGTCCCGCGTCTAAGCGCACCAGATGACGTTGTTTGAAGCTCAAAACCAGGGATTGGCACGAGATCATCTTCGAAATCATTTGCATCGACAGATAAATCGCTTCGGAACTCAGAAAAAACCCTATCGGAATATTGTACATCCGCATTTAACTCTATTCTGTCATTTGGACGCCACTGAGCAGCTGCAAAAATAGAGTCGCGAGAGTCGTCTGTCACATTCTGACGAAAACTACGACTTGATGTCGTCAATACAAAAGGCTCAACGTCGCCAAGGCGCGGGCTATTTGGGTCTCTTGCATCTAAAATATCTTCGGCTTCCTGACTGCCCCCATCACAACTGTTGCCATCAAAGCGAGAAATAACACAGGCATCAAAGGTTGAACTTGTCCGAGCCTCTTGCTCCGCATTGGGTCGACGCTGAAGCTGCCCACCTATAGAAAAGCCAAATTCGCCAAACTCTCCGTCCCACTGATCAACATAACTTCCTGTTATACGATGCCCAATTTCAATTTCGGCTTCTTCAAGGTTTTGGTTTTGGGGCTGAACACTACCTTTGACTTGGAACTGAATCCTTTGCTTGCCATATTCGAGCGGCTTAAGTGTAGACAATGATATTTGGCCCGCAACACCACCTTCAATGAAACTAGCCTCCTGAGTTTTATAGACTTCCAGTTTATTAAATAATTCAGATGGAAATTGAGAAAAGTTTACAGACCGGTCGCCAGATCCGTTTGTTGCCTCACGACCATTAATCACGGTCGATCCTAAAAATGGCCCGAGCCCGCGGATAGAAACCTCGGTGGCACCACTTCCTTCACGCTGCGATCCAACTGAAGCAATTTGTTCAAGCGCCTCAGCAATAGATAGAGCAGGAAGCTCCCCAATCTCATCAGCCGATAATCCATCCACAACCGTAGTCGCCTGACGCTTAAGATTAATCGCATCCTGAATCACTTGACGTGTACCGGTAACGACGATTTCCTCTGGCGCGTCTTGCGCGACAGCCATTTGCGACATAGCCAACATGGCAAAAGAAGTGCCACTCAGCAAAACAGCTTTTTTAGATGACTTGTAAATAGATTTAAAGCGAGCACGCGACATGTGTATTTCCCCTTTGTCGATGTATTTTAATTAAACGGGACTTAATCCAATTGGAAAACCAATGTCAACAGTTGACTTAGCCAATTTTTATATTTTGTCTATACCAATTGGGTAAAATCAGAAAAACCGCAACCTATAATCAAGATTGCGGTTAAAGCTTATTAATCAAGCAAATTGCTAACCACCAATATGGTGATCAGCAATATATATAAAAGCTAGACTTGATAATTAGAATGTGTAGCTACCACCGAAGATGATACGGCGTTCTGTTTGTTCAGCAAAACACACTGGACCAGATGAGTCCACACAACGTTGTGTGATGTCTTCTG